>JAZUDB010000001.1:0-4942 GCA_045639385.1 Anaerovoracaceae bacterium
CTGATTGCTCTGGTTGTCATGGAAACAGACAGCTGAGCGGAACCGTCTTTTACAATCTGCTCGCAAATGGTTCCTTTTCCTGCGCCGGACGGACCGGACAAAACAAATAATCTTCCCTGATTCATTGAAACACCTTAAATATTGTCCAAATATTATACATCCGGAGAAGCTTTGGAATCAAGGAAAAAATTAAACTGCCGCATTTCCGGAAGCGGCAGCTTTTGTGACGGGATATATTTCTTCGTTTCCGAAGCCGGATAAGTACATTATACTCAAATGGTAAAATATGTCAATCTAAAAATTACTATTTTTTACCATTTGGATTTTCCGGCGGGATCCATACGGTACGGTTGTTGGTGAAAATCACCATACCGGGCCGAGCTCCTGCAGGCTTTTTCACATACTTGATCGGTACGTAGTCTACCGGTACATTATCTGATTCCTTTCCCTTGCTGTACCAGGCAGCGATGGCAGCTGCCTGATAGATATCGTCAGCGTCCGGCTCTTCGCCGTTCATCTGCAGAATCAGATGGGATCCGTGAATGTCCTTGGCGTGCATCCAGTAATCGCCTTTCTGCGCCATTTTGAAGGTAATATAATCGTTTTCCGTATTGGAACGTCCCACCAGAACCGTTCTGCCGCTTTCCGTAACGAATTTCCGGGGCTGCGGCTTAATTTTCAGTTTGCGCTTGGATGCATTTTTTATGCGGACAAATCCCTGGGCGTAGAGTTCCTCCCGGATGTTATCCAGTTCCGTATAGGATTCCGCAAGGCTGATCTGCGAAGAAACCGTCTCCAGATATTCGATTTCCTGCTGACATTCCTCCAGCTGAGCAAGCTTTTCTTTCTTGGATGCTTTCAGTTTGGCGTATTTTTTATAGTAAGCCTGGGCATTTTTTGCGGCGGAAAGTCTTTCGTCCAGTTCAATGATCATTTTCTGCCCGTCGTAATAGCTGGTTACTTCCACCTTTTTGTCACCCGGATTCACCAGATACAGATTTGCGTTCAGCAGTTCGCCTTTGATGCGGTAGATATCGGACTCTTCCGATTTTTTGATTTCTTCCAGCAGTCTGGACTTTTTCAGCAGGAGTTTATCGGTAATGGACTTTACCTGACGTTCGAAATTTGCAGCCTTCTGGGAAATACGGTTGGTTTCCGCTTTGTTCAGATAGTAATGATCCAGAGCTTCTCCGATGGAAGCAAAACTTTGTGCGCGGTAATTACCCGCATACTGCACCAAATCGATAATATGAACGTCCTTTACGTTCCCCTTTTCATCCGACCAGACGGTGGGAACACATCTCTGCGGGTCCGCGCCCATTTCCACGGCCACCTTGGCGGAGGGACCGTAGCCGCAGTTATTGGACAGATTTCCTTTGGGCGGCTGCACATAGGTCAATCCCGGAAGAATCTGGCGAAAACGGTTCATATCGATGGAAATACGCTTGATGGAATCGATAATACGGTCTCCCGCTGCGTCACAAAGGATGATATTGCTGTATTTTCCCATGGTTTCGCAGATCAGTTTTTTGTTTACGGAGTAACCCATCTCGTTCACAGTTTCCACTTCCAGAACGATGATTCTTTCCTTGTCAATCTGCGATACGTCCGTAATCCGTCCACCCTGGATGTGCTTGCGCAGCAGCATGCAGAACACAGGTGCTTCCGCGGGATTTTCAAAGCTTTGAGCCGTCAAATGCATGCGGGAGCCCTGGGAAGAAATATCAATCAAAAGCTTGACCCGTTCTTCCGAAGTGCGGATCTGCAGTACCACCTGGTCGCTTTCCGGCTGGGTCACCTTTTCGATTTTTGCCCCGGGAAGCTTGCTTTTTAATTCATTTGTTACGGCAGAAGCCAGTAAACCGTCATAAGCCATTTCGTTATCGCCTTTTTTGTGTTAAAATCAGTGGTAGTTTATCACGAAAGGAAGAAGATATCCATGATTAAATCCATGACCGGTTTCGGCCGGGGCCAGTTTATTTATAAAAGCATGACCATTACCGCAGAGGTAAAAGCGGTCAACCACAGATACTGCGAAGTAACGGTGAAGCTCCCCAGAAGATTCAATTTTGCGGAAGAACCCATCAAGACTGTAGTAAAGAATTTTGCCAGCCGCGGAAAAATCGAAGTAAATATCCAAGTGGTTGACGAAGGTTTCGATGCGGGTACCATTCATCTGAATATGGAGGCTGCCAAGGCCTATTACGAGGCCTTAAATCGCCTGAATCAGGAGGTTCTGGATGGGAACGGAGCAGTTACCCTCTCCATGCTCTCAGGCAATCCTGAAGTCTTAAAAACCGTTCCGCCGGAGGATGACGAAGAAGAACTTCTGGCCGCACTCTGCAGCGCCGTAAAATCCGCTTGCGAAAACTTTGACAGAATGCGCCAGACCGAAGGAGAAAAGCTGATCGAGGACGTACTTGCCCGCGGCAGATTTATCGAAGAAACCACTTCCGCCATCGAAGAACGGGCACCGGAAGTAAAACGCGCTTACTTTGATAAGATCAAGACCAGAATCAACGACCTGCTGCAGGGCAGCGTGGAGATTCCGGAAGACCGCATCCTGGTGGAAGCCGCCGTATTTGCGGATAAAGCAGACATTACCGAAGAAATTACCCGGCTGAAAAGCCACTGCAGCCAGCTGAAAAAGATTTCTGCCGCCGAAGGAGAACCCGCAGGCAAAAAGCTGGATTTCCTGGTACAGGAGATGAACCGGGAATCCAATACCATCGGTTCCAAGTGCAACGACATTTCCATTACGGAAAAAGTGCTGCAGCTGAAGGCCGAAATCGAAAAAATCCGGGAACAGATACAGAATATCGAATAACACAAAAGTGCAGAAGCCTTTGCCTCTGCACTTCTTTTTTATATAACCTGGAAAATATAGAACTTCAGATAATCGGTTTCCGGAACGTTCCACAGAATGGGATGATCCGGTCCCTGCTGACGCATTTCAATCTGCTTCAGTTCCACGCCTGCGTCCTTGGCCGCATCTTTCAGCATGTGCTCGAACTGGGCATACGGCATAAAATGACTGCAGGAAGCAGTTGCCAGATATCCGCCCCGGGGAAGCAGTTTCATGGCCCGGTAATTGATTTCTTTGTATCCGCGTTCCGCACTTTTTACGGTGTTTCGTGATTTGGTAAAAGCCGGCGGATCCAGGATGATAAAATCATAGGGATGACCGCCCTTTTCAATCAATGCAGGCAGAAGATCGAACACGTCTGCTGCAATAAAGTCCATTTTTTGATCCAGACCGTTCAGCCTTGCATTGTTTTTTGCCATCTCCAGCGCGCTTTCGGAGATATCCACGGCAGTGACCTGTTCCGCACCGCCCAGAGCCGCATTCAAAGCAAAGGAGCCGGTATGGGTGAAGCAGTCCAGTACTTTCTTGCCCTTTGCAAGACGCGCTACAGCCTTCCGGTTATACTTCTGATCCAGGAAAAAACCTGTTTTCTGACCATTTTCGCAGTCTACTGTGTAGCGGACGCCGTTTTCACAGATTTCGGTCACCGCGGATTCCGGATGGGTAAATCCGCAGCCTTCGTACCATCCCTTGTACTGCTGCAGACCTTCCAGCTCCCGGATGGCCACGTCATTGCGTTCGAAAATGCCGGAAACCGCAAAGCCTCGGTTCTCCAGCTCTTCCTTCAACATGACATATAAAGAATCCTTGATTTTTTCGATTCCTACGGAAAGCACCTGGGTTACAAGAATATCGTGGAACAGATCAACGGTAAAACCGGGAAAACCGTCCGCTTCGCCGAAAATGACCCGGAAAGCATCCGTATCTTCCTGCATCACCGTTAAGCGATAATCCAGGGCATAACCGATACGTCTGCGCCAGAAACTATCGTCAAACTTATCATTGGCATTCCGGGATACCAGGCGGACCCGGATTTTGCTGCAGAGACTGTAAAAACCGGATCCCAGATATTTGCCGGATTCCGTCATTACGTCTGCGATGCAGCCGTTTTCAATGTCTTCTTCGCTTTTATACAACTGATTCTGAGAAAGGTCCGAGGCATACACCCAGGGGTGACCTGTGCTCAGCCAGCGTTCGCCTTTCTTTGTAATAAGAACTTTCGGAAATTGTCTTTCGATTTTCATATTGTTGCCTTACTTGATGATTTCGGTTTCCAGATAGGCGCAGCTGCCGGACTTGCCGATGCTTCCGATCTGAATATCCAAAGGATGCTTAAATATCGGTCCGTCCGTTACAATGGTGTGATATTCTCCGTTTTCACCGCAGACGTCCACTTCGTTTTCTTCCAGCGCTTTCATTACCTGTTCATCCAGATATTTCCCCAGGAATTCTTCGGAAAGCGCGTCCGTATCCACAATTTTAATCAGGCATTTATAGCCTGCATCAATCACGTCTTTTACGTGCTGCACGTTGTCTTTTTTCCACAAAGGAAGAACAGCTTCCAGACCTGCGGCAGCTGCACGCCCTGCGTTCCATTTTTTGCTGCTCAGCAGACAGATATCTCCGAAGCAGGCAGCTTCTGCCCCCATTTCTTTGGCTTTTTTCAAGCCTTCTTCAAACTTTTCGGAATAATCTTCGCCGTCTGCGTAGGTTTTGATGCAGGGAATTCCCAAAGCATCCGCATAGGCGTCCAGCAAGGCTTCATCCGCTCCGTGGAAGAAGGACCTTCCGGAGTTTTTATTGCAGGCAACGATCAGCGCCACCGGCGTATGACCTTCCGCAAGCATCCGGTCCAGTGCGTAAATACTGTCTTTTCCGCAGCTGAATGACATGACAAATTTCATGTTGATCTCCTTATATCAGTTTCTCGTCTCTCAGTTTTTTGTTGATGGCATTTAAAACCTGCCGCTTGTTTGCCGACCATTCCGGCGCCAGAAGAAGCTTTTTGGGGCCGTCACCGGTCATGCGGTGTACCACCATATCCTTCGGCAGAATGCGGATGCAGTCCGCCAGGAT
>JAZUDB010000002.1:0-3153 GCA_045639385.1 Anaerovoracaceae bacterium
GGATTTCAGGAAAAGTTCCGTGATCATGGTAATTCCGTGGATTTCTTCCACGCTGTGACCTCTGCGCAGCAGTTCGAATACCGCGTATACCGTGTCGTCCCGGGTTTCCTTTACGTAGTCCAGCAGTTCCGCGTCCGAAGCCTCGTCAAACTTGGCCAGACGGAAATGGCAGACACCGGTTTCCAGAGACCGGACGGACTTCAGGAAGCATTCCTCCAGGGTGGAGCCGATGCCCATGACTTCGCCGGTGGCCTTCATCTGGGTGCTCAGAATATTGGAGGCGTTGGTGAATTTGTCAAAGGGGAAGCGCGGGAACTTGGCCACGAAGTAATCCAGCTTCGGTTCCGTGGCTGCGCTGCCGCCCGCCACTTCGATTTCGTCCAGGTTCATGCCCAGAGCGATTTTCGCGGTGACGCGTGCAATAGGATAACCGCTGGCTTTGCTGGCCAGTGCGGAGGAACGGGAGACTCTGGGATTGACTTCAATCAGATAGTATTCGCTGCTTTCCGGGTTCAGAGCGAACTGCACGTTGCATCCGCCTTCGATCTTCAGTTCCCGGATAATCTTGATGGCGGAATCGTTGAGCATTTTGTAGTCGTGGTCACTGAGGGAAAGAATGGGAGCCACCACGATGGAGTCGCCGGTATGCACGCCCACAGGGTCTACGTTTTCCATGCCGCAGATGGTAATGGCGTTGTCGCTGCCGTCGCGCATGACCTCAAATTCGATTTCCTTATAGCCTTTTACGCTCTTCTCCACCAGCACCTGATGTACCGGAGAAAGTTTAAAGGCGTTGGTGCAGATTTCCACCAGCTCTTCTTCGTTATTGGCAAAACCACCGCCGGTACCGCCCAGGGTAAAGGCCGGACGCAGCACCACCGGATAAGTGATCCGCTTTGCTGCTTCGATGGCTTCTTCAATGCTGTAGGTAATCTCGGAAGGGATGACCGGTTCGCCGATGGAAATGCACATTTCCTTGAACAGTTCCCGGTCCTCTGCCCGCTCAATGCTGGAACTGGAGGTTCCCAGCAGCTCTACACCGCATTCCTTCAATACGCCCTTCTTTTCCAGCTGCATGGCCAGGTTCAGGCCGGTCTGTCCGCCGATGCCGGGGACGATGGCGTCAGGTCTTTCGTAGCGCAGGATTTTTGCAATATATTCCAGGGTCAGGGGTTCCATGTACACCTTATCCGCAATGGATGTATCCGTCATGATGGTTGCCGGATTGGAGTTGCACAGAATAACCTGATACCCCTCTTCTTTCAGGGAAAGGCAGGCCTGTGTGCCAGCATAGTCAAATTCGGCGGCCTGGCCGATTACGATGGGGCCGGAACCGATGATCAGTACTTTTTTAATGTCTGTTCTTTTTGCCATTTTTAATACCCTCTTTTATTATTCTTCATATACCGTTCTGCCGTCGCAGACGGTTTTTCTGCATCTTCCGTTTACTTTCCAACCTTCAAAGGGAGTGGACTTTCCTTTGGAAAGAAAATCTTCCGGCTGAATGATATAGCTTTCTTCCAGATCCCATACCGAATAGTCATCCGCGCCCAAGGGAATGTGAAAACGTTTTCTGGCATTGAAGCAAAGCAGGTCCACCAGTTTCCCCAGGGTAATGACTCCGGTCTTTACCAGCCCGGTATAAAGCAGCGGAAATGCGGTTTCGATACCAACAATGCCGAAGGAACTGCCTTCCAGACCTTTGGATTTTTCTTCCCGGCTGTGGGGCGCGTGGTCCGTGGAAATCATATCGATGGTTCCGTCCAGAATGCCTTCAATCAGAGCCTGCCGGTCCTCTGCGGAGCGAAGAGGCGGATTCATTTTAAACTTTCCGTCCTCCTGCAGATCGTCTTCGCAGAGAAGCAGATAATGGGGCGCGGTCTCGCAGGTAATATCCACCCCTTCCGCTTTCGCACGGCGGATCAGTTCCACGCTTTCTTTGCAGGAAATGTGACAAACATGATAAGCGCAGCCGGTTTCTTTGGCCAGCCGGATATCCCGTTCGATGGGCTTCCATTCGCTCTCCGAACAGATGCCCCGGTGACCGTGAGCCGCCGCATACCGACCCTTGTGAATGTAACCGCCTTCCAGAAGGCTTTCATCTTCGCAGTGAGCCGTAATGATCTTTCCCAAAGCCTTTGCCCGAAGCATGGCTGCTCGCATCGTTTCTTCGGACTGCACGCCTTTTCCGTCATCGGAAAAAGCCACCGCTTTGGATGCCAGTTCCTCCATATCGGAAAGCTGCTGCCCCTTCTGCCCCACGGTAATAGCCGCATAGGGAAGCACCCGGATTACGGCGTCCTTTTCGATGATATCCAGTTGTTCCTGCAGATGAGGCATGGTATCCGGAACCGGATTCAGATTGGGCATGGTACACACCGCAGTGTAACCGCCCCTTGCCGCAGCCATACTGCCGCTGCGGATGGTTTCTTTGTAAGAAAAGCCCGGTTCGCGAAAATGCACGTGCACATCGCAAAAACCGGGTAATACAAAATTAGTCATATCGGTATTCATAACAAATTCCTTCCCGGCCTCTCTGTGCCGAATTAAAGTTCTTTGATATTATACCACTGTCTCATAAGCGGAACAAGCAAATCTGCGGATTACAGTTCCTCTATTTTATAATTTCTTTCCTCCAGAAGCTGAATTACCGAAGGCGAATGGGTGGTAAGAATCACGGGAAGATTCTTTTCCTCCAGCAGCGGAAGCATCCTCTGCACCAGGGGCAGATCCATGCCGTTGAAGGGCTCGTCCAGAATCAGCATATCCCCGTCATAGGCAAGTGCCCGGGCCAGAGCGACCCGCCGCTTCATGCCCCCGGAAAGCTTATCCGGATAAGAATTTGCTTCCCGGTCAACTTCCACGGCTGCCAGATACTGCAGAGCTTCGCCCTCGTCGTCACAGACGATGCGCACATTTTCCAGCACCGTCAGCCAGGGGAACAGCAGATCGTCCTGGAACATAAAGGCCGGCCGTACCGGTCCGTTTTTCACGGTGCCTCTGTCCGGTTTGCAGAGACCTGCAATAATCTTCAGCAAGGTGGTTTTACCTTTTCCGGAAGGTCCCACCAGGCAGGTATATTTTCCGAACTCCCGGGTAAAAGAAGAGAGAACGGTCTTCTCCCGGAACTGTATTCCGATATCCTTAAGAAGC
>JAZUDB010000003.1:0-8187 GCA_045639385.1 Anaerovoracaceae bacterium
ATACCGGATGGCACCCAGGGTGTTGCTTCCTTCGTCGTTCCATTTGTATGCGTCCGGCAGCTCGCCGATGCCGAAGCTGTCCAGCACGATAATAAATACTCTTTTGCTCATAATGCCTCCCGGCGGTTTCCCGCCGCATCCGCCTATTTTTCAGCAGCTTCCATGGCTTTTACCGCCTTAACCACCCGGCTGGTACCCAGACGGTCTGCGCCCAGCGCCACGAAGTCCGCCGCATCCGCCAGATCCTTAATACCGCCGGCCGCCTTTACTTTTACCGCCGGACCCACGTTTGCCTTCATCAGTGCCACGTCTTCTCTGGTGGCGCCGCCGGTGGAAAATCCGGTGGAGGTCTTGATGTAGTCCGCGCCGGCTTCGGTCACCAGCTGACACATCTTAATCTTTTCCTCTTCCGTCAGCAGGCAGGCCTCGATGATTACCTTTAAGATATGTTCGCCGCAGGCTGCCTTCAGGGTTTTGATTTCCTGCAGTACGTAATCGTAATTCTTTTCTTTTAACGAACCCACATGAATGACCATGTCGATCTCATCCGCGCCGTTTGCCAGAGCGTCTTTGGTTTCAAATTCCTTCACCGCCGTGGTGCTGTAGCCGTTGGGAAAGCCGATGACCGTGCAGATGGCCAGCTTGTCCCCTGCATATTCCTTGGCCCGCTTGACAAAGGACGGGGGAATGCACACCGAAGCGGTACCGTACTTGATGCCGTCGTCGCAGATGGCCCGGATCTGCTCCCAGGTGCTGTCCACAGAAAGCAGCGTATGATCGCAGCGGCTTAAAATTTCTTTTTTATCCATAGTACTCCTCTTATTCTGTTCTCTATTCACGTTGCATGACCCGCCTAAAACAAATCACTGTGACTGCCGGTACGAATCAAACGCAAAATCAATGTTTCTCGGTAAATCTTATAAACAAGCAGCCAGTCCGGTTCAATATGACATTCCCGCATGTCTTGATAGTTTCTGGAATTTACCAACGCATGGTCTCTGTATTTTTCCGGCAGAGGCTGTTCATTCACAAGAAAAGTAATGACTGTTTCCAACTCCTTCGGGTTGCAGCCTCTCTTGACTGCAAGTTTGTAATCCTTTTTAAACTGCCCTGTAAATTCAGCCTTAAGCATCCAACGCCTCCATCAAAGAGGAAACACTGTCAAAAGGTCCGTACAGATTTTCCTCTTTTTCAGCCGCATCCATGGCAGCAAGGGTGACCGCATTCGGGACGTGCATGCTAACTTGAAACGGAATCTGCTGTTCACGGACTGCCTGTCTGAGAAAAATATTGAAAGCGGTCGTTAAATTCAATCCCAGTTCAGAGAAAAGAGCATCCGCCTGTTTTTTTAAATCTTCATCTACACGAAGCGTTACATTCACATTCTTCATCTTATCACCTCCATCATTTATACTACACCAATTGCAAAGGTATTTCAATAATATTATGTGCAATGCAAGTAATATTATGTGCTATTCTTCAAGATGAAAACGGAACGGCAGAATCTGGTCCAGCGTGTACACAGACATATCCTCCGGACAGCTGCCGAAAATCAGTTCGAAATCTCCGTCGCAGAACTCCGACATTACCTGCCGGCAGGTTCCGCAGGGCGGGCAGAACGGGCGAAGTGCTCCGTCCACCGAGCCGCCCACAATGGCAATGGCCGCAAAGCTGCGCTCCCCTTCGGAGACCGCCTTGAAAATGGCGGTGCGTTCCCCGCAGATGGTGGGTCCGAAGGCTGCGTTTTCGATGTTGCAGCCGGTATAAAGCTTCCCTTCGGAAGTCAAAAGAGCAGCCCCGACGCCGAAATGCGAGTACGGTACGTACGCATTCTTCCGGGCCTCGATGGCTGCCTTCAGTAATTCAACTTGTTTGTTTCTGTCCATAAGGTTCCCCTTTCCGACCAAAAGTCTTTCCGGGGAAATTATACCACAAAAAAAACCGCCAGGACAACGACCGGTGCCGATGGAACTGAAATACCCTAGAATTCGTGGGACTGATATAAATCCGTCATTTTATTCGGTATTCCTTAGCGTTAATTTTTATAATATAATCATCCTTCCAGGAAAGCGTCAGATCATGAAACTCTCCCCAGGAACCGCTATAGACAGTATGCGGTTTCGCTTCAATTTTGAAAAAGAATGCATCAAAGCCTGCATTGTTTTTGTAAACGCAAACGCGGGTACTTCCTCCCAATGCGCCCTGATCATCCGCAATCAACTCCGCATAGTATTTCCCGGTGGGAGAATCCGCTCTCTGCAGTACCGTTTCTTCACCGAAATCATAAAAGATCAAAGATACAAAACCAAGACCCCCAACCGGCAGAATCAACAAAGCGGACAAAACCAAGGCGGTTATTTTCAGAGCCTTGGGTTTTCCGTATTTTATCGACAGGACACAACAGCAGCCTACGGAGAAAAATCCGCAGATCAGGGATAAAAAACCGGGACTTACGATGATGACACAGATCAGATTGAGCAGAGACAGCAATGTGATAATTGCCAGGAAAATTCGCAGCATCTTATTTTCCGGAGCCTCTTCACATTTGGAATCCAAAATTAAAATACCCAGAGATACTGCAGCAATGACCGCGAAAAAGACCTGCATGCTCTTAAGAACGAGTCTGTACCCCAAAAAAGACAGTAAAATATTTGCCGCCGGATACAGAATCGTTAAAACGAACAATACCCAAATGAATGCGTCTCTTGCTTTTTTCGTGCCCATTGTCATCTTCTTTCTGCTGCGAAAGCCATTTCTATAAAAAATCACTTATCTATCATAAGAATAATCCATGTCCTAACCAGCGTCAATGAAGATTTATTGTTTTTCGATAAATTTATATCGTTTTTTATTATATAAGGAATACCCATTACACAGGGTTCATCCCATCAAATATACTTGGAAATGAAAATCGGCATTTTCTTACATTATTCAGTATGTTATACTCGTTTTGAAACTATTTGCAAAGCAACACGAGGGAGGCTTCTATGGAGAAAACGAAAAGTCCCGAGATGGAGACTGATAGTATATGAGATTTAGTTATTTATCCGCACTGCTTATTTCGCTGCTTATCGGGGCAATCACGTTTGCCTTTTGCAAAGTAAAAAAATATGATGCCAAAAGACTTATATACGTGGTCCTATTGAGCATGTACTTTGCCGCTGTTTTCGGTCTGACAATTCTGTGCAAATTTCCTAGCTTTAGGAGTTATTCACTGATTCCGTTCAATTCCTATGCGAAAAACTTCGAGATGGGGAATGTATGGTTCTTTATTCAGGAGGCATTAAACATCGTATTGTTTATCCCTTTTGGTTTCTTAGTTTCATTTAAAAAGAAAAATCCCAAACAAATCGTATTATATGGTTTCCTTTTTTCATTGCTGATAGAAATTATACAGCTGATTGTCAAGCGGGGATCTTTTGATATCAATGACCTTATGTGGAATACACTGGGAACCTTCTTTGGAGTGCTGTTACATAACATGATACAGAAAGGAAAGAACAATGATTAAGAGGATTGTCGGAATCGCGTTTATTTTATTGCTCTGTGCCGGTCTTTCCGGATGTGCGGAAAAATATTACGAAATCGATGACCTGATTGAAAAAGCGCGGGAAGAGATTCCGATTGCAGATGCTGAAAATACCGAGATCCAATATGCGGGAATGTGCGAAAAAGACAATAAGGCGCTTGCCTGGTTCATTTCAGGAGAGGGATCCCAAGAGCATTACTACCTTCCCATGGAAATTAAAGTGAAAGAGAATCGAGCAGAGTACACATTTGTTAAGTCCTATGAACCAATTACGGACAGTGCCGAAGATACGGCTGTGTTAATGTGGAACCACGGGTATGCATTCTTGGTTAATAATCCTGAAATTAAAGCCATTGAAATCCAACTGACTGACGTAAATACCGTGACCGTACAAATAGAAAAAGATGTTCTCCCCTATATATACTACATTCCAAGCATTCCGCAAGCTTATGAATTTTTAAACAGTACCAGCCTGGATGCAAATAATTGATTACCGCCAGGAACATTTTTAAGAAGAATTTAGACCTAATCTAATGAGAAAACGGCGTGACTTCGGTCACGCCGTCAAATTTCGTTGGAAGAAAGTTCGTCAGATACCCTTTAGATAAGGCAGTACCCATAAAACCAGCAGCGCGCCGGTAACACAGAGCCCCAGGGGGATCATGGAACCAATCAGCCGCTTGGTACGGGCTACTTCCCGATGGTCCTTTTCGGACGCCGGCATAATCATCAGCTTCTCCCGCTGCAGACGTTCCTCCTCCGTTACCGTGGTCAACGCGGAACCCACCACCAGCGCCAGGATGGCGGAGGCAATGCCCACAAAGAAGGGGTCCAGCCAGATGGGCACCAGAACGCCGGAGTTCACGGTGTAAATTTTGTAGACCGCACTTACCACAAAGCCCACCAGCATGCTCCAGAAAGCACCAGTTTTGGTGACCTGCTTGCTCCACACGGAGGCAATGGCCACGGGCAGCCAGGAACAGCTGACAATGGTGGCGCCCAGATAGGTGATCCAGAAAATCTGAGGCGGATTATACACGCAGAGAAGACAGATCACCGCACCCACCAGGACCACCGCAATGCGGCCGGTCCGCAGGCTTTTCTTTCCGTCCTCGATCTTCATAATATCGTTGGCAATGTTGGATCCGATCAGCGAAAGGAAGGTGGTGGCGGAAGAAATACCGCTGGCCACCACGCCGGACAGCACGCAGATGCCCAGAATTTTAGGCATGGCGTACATGGAAGCCCAGATTAGTGCCTCCGAAGGATTCTCCATGCCGGGGTTCAGCTTGTTGCAGAAAACACCGGCCATGCACATAAGAAATTCGATGATAAACACCGCTGCGGAAGCAAAAATTCCGCTGCGGATGACGGTATGTTCATCCTTGGCCATCAGGTAGCGGCTGGACTGCCAGGGAGCCACCATCAGCACGCTCATCCAGGCAATACCGTAGCCCACGCCCCAGATAATGTTGTCCCGGCCTTCGGGATAGAAGTACGACGGATTACCGCTCCAGGAAAGAATGCCGGGCACCGCCTCGTAGCCGGCCATTTCGGTCACCGTGGCGGTCCAGCCCCCGGCAGTTTTTGCAATCATCACCGCACCCACAATGGCAGCCACGGAGAACACACCGAACATGATGGTGTCGGTAATCAGCACCCCTTTGGCGCCGGACATAATGGTAATGGCGGTAAAAGCGATACATACGATGATTACGCACAGTTTGTAGTCCAGACCTGTAACGGAGGTCATCAAAGTACCCAGGCCCTGGACGCAGGACAAACTGTACACCAGCATAATAAACACGCCGGTAATGGTGGCAAGGGTCTGCAGCGCAGGGGAATCAAAGCGCTGGCCGAAGAACTGGGGAATGGTCATGGCGCCGCTGCGGCGCAGATAGCGTCCGAAGAAGGTGGAGCCCACCACGTAGCCTACGGACAGCACGCCAACGGCTACCATAATGGGAGCAAAGAAGCCGCTGTAGGCCTCTCCCACGTCGCCCATGAACAGGCCCACACCGATAAAGCTGGCCACCAGCGACCCGGTGATCAGCAGGGTCGGCGCGTTGCGCCCGGCCACGTAATAGTCATCCGCACTTTTTACGCTCCGGCTGATGACAGCGCCGACAATAATATAAAGAACAATTGTGACAGAAATGCCGATAAGATAAGTATTCATTGCTTACCTCCGGTGGAATTCTATTCTGAGTAACTTCTGTGTACCGCCGCGCAGGACACCACCCCCGACAGTACAAACCATAAACCGATAAAGACTGCAATCGCGATTTCCATAGTTAATCCTCCTTTGCGTTTTCGCGTAAAAGACCGATATAATATTCCATTTTATCGTGCCAGGGCGCGATATAGCCCGCCACGTTTTCTCCGTTTTCGTCCGCGTACAGCGCCCACACATACCAGTAGTAATACACCACCGCCGCACAGGCAATCAGATGCAGCTTTTCCTCCCGGGAGGCAGGACGTCCGTAATAGAAGCCCAGCCAGTCGTCCAGTCCCTCGTAGGAAGGCTTTCCCAAAGAGAAGAGCTTGCAGATATCAAAACCGATATCGGAATCTCCGGCAAACTCCCAGTCGATGATGTGCAGCTGGTCACCCACCACCAGAAGGTTGGGTTCATAAAGATCGTTGTGACACATGCTGCGCTGCCAGGGATCTTTTTCCAGAAGCGCAAAAGCCTGGTTTATCGCATCTTTTTTCGCCAGCAGTCTGCGGTATTTTCGCTTATTCTTCCGGGAAATGATGTCCAGAAGCTTTTCAGCTTCCGCTTTATAATCAAATTCAAAGCCCAGACAGGTGCCGGATTCGTTGAGAACCTTCAGATGGGACGCCAGCATGCGCACGTGGTTTTTGTCGGAAAAATCAAAGTCTTCCGTAATATCCACATAGCGTGACAGCTTCCAGCCGGAGGCGTCGTCCACATAAAGCAGGGTATCGTCGATGCCCAGGCGCTTGGCTGTTTTTAAAGCCTTCGCCTCCTTTTCCCGGTCGATGATCTGGGATGCGTTGACGCCCGGATGGCGATATACGTACTTCTGTCCCTTGCAGACGAAGCTGAAGGAATTGTTGTTCAGCCCCTGCTGCATAGGGGTAATGTCCTGAATGTCTTCCCGGCGGCAGCCCAGATAGCCGCAGATGTTGCGTTCGATTCCGTCCACTTCATCGCTGATCATGCTGTTGATGTTTTCCGCCCAGAGACTGTGATAATCCTCTGCCGGGCCGGTCTGCGGCTCGGAGAAATTCAGATAACGGTCCGCGTAGGCTTCGCTGCCCGGAAGACCGGTGCATCCCACCACGTCTCCTTCTATAAATACGGTGTAGGGACCCGGCGCCACGATCAGATTCTGTCCTCTGCGAATGGCAATAATGGTGCAGCCCGTAGCCTGCCAGAACTTGATGGAACCGATGGAACGGCCGATTTTGTCCGATTCGGAGCCAACCGTCACCTCGAAGGTAGGCACCGAGTTCTCGGAAGGAATAGGCGTTTTATTGGCGGAAAGAAGCTGCTCTGCCGTTTCTGCAAAATCCCGGCTCAGTTCCTGATACTGCAGAAGAAGCTCCTGCATGTGATCCCGCAGGTCCTGCTGCTCTTTGCGCAGCTGCAGAGATTCCAGATAATACTTTGCATTCTCCGCGGAAAGTACCACCACCCTGCTCTTTTCCTTTACCGCTACGATTTTCATTTCCGCCAGCAGATTGACGGCTTTCCGGGCCGTTTCCGGGGAAACTTCGTATTCCGAAGCCAGTTTGGAAAGACCGGAAAGCCGGTCGCCTTCATTATATTCACCGCCCGCTATCATGGACGCAAGATCTGCCGCAATGCGCAGATACTGAGGAATTCCTTCTTTTGCCATCTTCTTCTCCTCCTAAAAGATGGGACTATTATACAACTGACAACTTCATATGTCAAACAAGGTTGTTAGATTGCCTTCGGATGATATCTTTCATCCTTTGGTGGATTCCGGACGCTGCTTATAATCTCGGTCCGGACGCTGCTTATGATACCGGACCAGACTCTCCTTTTTCGAACGCTGCATATGCTCCCCAGTTGTTGAAAAAACAATGATTGGGGAGCAATTTTTTCGTTTTTTGAAGAGGTGATAATCAGAGATGCTCCCCAATTCGGAAAATCTGGCATTTTGGGGAGACAAAAAATGAAGAAAAGCTTAATAATAGGATCCCCAATCTGCAAAAAAACCCTATTTTGGGGGGCATGACTCCTTTTGATTTGCTGAATTATGAATGCAAAAACACTCCCCATTTTGGCCCTTTTAATTCAATGGGGAGCATCTCTTGCAAAAACTGCTTAAGTGAAGGCTGTGTTTTGTTCGCAGACGCGGTTTGGTGAAGATTTACCGATGTTTAATAAAATCTTAATCTTTCTAACGGTGGTTTCTTAATCCGCTTTGGGTTAAACTAAATAGCGTGGAGGCCAAAACATGTACAACATTTTAATCTGCGACGACGACCGGGACATCGTGGGCGCACTGAAAATATATCTAACCAACCCGGAATACCGCCTGTTTACCGCCTTCAACGGCAAGCAGGCCCTGGAATGCATCGAAGAAAACGAGATTCATCTGGTGCTCATGGACATCATGATGCCCGTGATGGACGGGATCGAGGCCATGACCCGCCTGCGG
>JAZUDB010000004.1:0-6412 GCA_045639385.1 Anaerovoracaceae bacterium
CTTTTGATTGACAACGCCACCAAGCTGCAGCCCTTCTGGATGGGTATTGCGGTGTCCGTGATGGTGGGCATTGCCCTGACCCTGCCCATTTCTTCCGCGGCGATCTGCGCTGTCTTAAAGCTGACCGGGCTGGCCGGCGGCGCTGCGGTGGCAGGCTGCTGCGCTCAGATGGTGGGCTTTGCGGTCATGTCCTTTAAGGAAAATCGCTGGGGCGGCCTGGTTTCCCAGGGTCTGGGAACCTCCATGCTCCAGATGCCCAATATCGTGCGCAATCCGAAAATCTGGATTGCACCCATTCTCTGCTCTGCCATTACCGGGCCCATCGCCACCTGCCTTTTCGGGCTGGAAATGAACGGCGCGCCCATCAATTCCGGCATGGGAACCTGCGGCATGTGCGGCCCCATCGGGGTCATGACCGGCTGGGTGGCACCCTCTGCAGAGGCTCTCGAACGGGGCGCCCAGGCCATTAACGCCACCGGCTTTGACTGGGCGGGCCTGCTGCTGGTATGCGTGGTGCTGCCGGCGGTTCTTACCCCGCTGATCAATCTGGCCTGCAGAAAGCTGGGCTGGGTAAAGGACGGCGACTTAAAACTGGACTAGAGAAAGCAGTGTTTTTTGACAATGAAAAAGATTTATTACAACGGAAAAGTATATACGGGCAGTTTGCCCCTGGTGACCGCTTTTGCGGAAGAAGACGGTGTCTTCTGCTTTGCGGGCAGCGATGACCGGGCGAAAGCCCTGGCGGCACCCGGAGACCGGCAGATCGACCTTTGCGGCCGCTTTGTCTGCGCAGGTTTTAACGACAGTCACATGCACCTGCTGAATCTGGGCAGGGCGCTGACGGCGGCCCGGCTGGACCTGCATACCGGCAGCCTGGAGGACCTGGTCTTGTATTTCCGGGATTTCGGGGCGGCCCATCCCCAGGCGTCCGTCATTACCGGAAGAGGCTGGAATCAGGACTTTTTTGAAGACGAAAAGCGTCTTCCCGACCGGCGGGATCTGGACCGGGTTTCTGCGGACCGTCCTGTGGCGGCGGTGCGTGCCTGCGGTCACTGCCTGGCGGTAAACAGCCGTTTTCTGGAGCTGCTGCAGCTGGGCGAAGAACTGCCGCAGATTGAGGGCGGCATCATCGGCACGGACGAAGACGGCCGGCCCAACGGACTGTTTTTCGACAACGCCATGGACCTGGTGTACAGCCGCATTCCCGCGCCGGGAAAAGAAGAAATCAAAGCCATGCTGCAGGCCGGCGCGGCTTTCCTGAACTCCTTCGGGGTCAGCTCCTGCCAGACCGACGATTTGGCCACCTTCGCGGAGGTGGACCCGGAAACCGTGCTTGCGGCTTATCGAGAACTGGAAGCGGAAGGCAAACTGACGGTTCGCGTGTACGAACAGTCCAATTTCAACACCTTGGAAAAGTTCCGGGAATTTCTGGACAAAGGATACCGGACCGGCGCCGGCAGCGATATGCTGCGCATCGGTCCCTTAAAGCTTCTGGGTGACGGCGCTCTTGGTCCCCGGACCGCGCTGCTGTCCGTTCCCTATGCGGATGACCCGGATGCCAAGGGTCTGGCCTGCTTCGATCAGGAGACGCTGGACGCCATGATCGATCTGGCCAACGAAAATGATATGCAGGTGGCGGTGCACACCATCGGCGACGGTGCCCTGGATATGCTGCTGTCCGCCTACGAAAAAGCGCTGGCAAAGCATCCCCGGAAGGATCACCGGCACGGGGTGGTTCACTGCCAGATCACCCGGCCCGAGCAGCTGGAAAAGATTGCTTCGCTGGGGCTGCACGTGTACGCCCAGGGAATTTTCATCGATTACGATACGCAGATCGTGGAGTCCCGGGTGGGAAAGGAGCTGGCTGCCACCAGCTACCGCTGGAAGACCCTGATGCAGAAGGGCGTGACCGTAAGCAACGGCACCGACTCTCCGGTGGAGATGCCGGACGCCCTCAAGTGCATGCAGTGCAGCATTACCAGAGCCTCGGTCAAACCGGGTTCGGCAGCCTATTTGCCGGAGGAAGGCTTTACGGTGCAGGAGGCCCTGAACAGCTATACCATTGCTTCCGCCCATGCCAGCTTCGACGAAGACCGCAAGGGCCGCATTGCCCCCGGCATGCTGGCGGATTTTACGGTACTGGCGGAAAATCCCTTCGAAGTTTCTTCGGACCGGATCAAGGATATCCGGGTGCTGGGAACCTACCTGGGGGGAAAACAGGTGTACGCCGCAGAATAGCGTGCGCCGCGCGGCCACGGCGCTGCGGAAGACCTGAAACTGCTGCAGCGAAAACTGCAGATAACACAAAACCGGAGCATTCCTGCTCCGGTTTTTTATTTCTGGATATGTGCAGTTTTTTACAGCCACTCTTTTCTTCCGGCAACATAGGTGTTGTAGAAGTCTTCGTCGGATTTGAAGAGGTAGATGACACCTTCCACCAGACCGAGAAAACCGACGGCGGAACCGATAAAGGTGAAGATCATGCTGCCGATCAAGCTGACGCCCAGCATGATAAAGCCTTCTCTCTTGTAGCCCAGGTAGAATTTGTGGATTCCCAGGGATCCCAGGAAAATGCCCAGCAGAGCGGCAACCAATTTGCTTTTTGTGCCGACCGGTGCCTGGCTGCTGGACTGTGTATAGCTCTGACCACCGGACTGACTGTAGCTCTGGCTGTTCGGCTGGCTGTAGCTTTTGATTTCGCTTTCTGCTTCCGGGGCTGCTGCCTGTGCTGTTTCCACAAGCGGCTTCTCGCAGTATTCGCAGACGGTTGCGCCGGGTTTATTGGGAGCGCCGCAGTGCGGGCATAATGTTGCATGTTCTGACATAACGTCCTCCTCAAAAATATAATAAATCAGAAATTGGATTCTTCTATTATTTTGAATAAAAAATAGGCTATAATCAATATGTATTTTAGAAAAAAGCGGAAAAAATGGAGTTGTCGGGAATGGAAATCACAAAAGAAAATGCGGTCGCACTGATTCGGGCCGAATATGACCGCCTGGACAAGCTCTGCCGCGTGGATACGCGCAGGGTCAATATTGTAATTTCCACCAGAATGACCCGCAAACTGGGCTGCTTCGAGGTGGAAAAGAAGTTACTGAAATCCACGCTGACCATTAAAATCTCGGATAAGATTTTCTCGGACGAGGCGCTGTTTCTGGACGTCATCCGCCACGAATACGCCCACTGCCTGGTGCATCTGCGCAGCCCGCTGACCCGCCACGGTCACGATGCGGTGTGGAAAGCCGCCTGCCTGGAGGTGGGCTGCATACCCAAGGCCACCCGTCAGCTTGCGGAGCCCCAGACCACCCACCGGGAGGACCGCTTTCTGATTACCTGCCGGCGCTGCGGAAGCGTTTCCGGCTATAAAACCGAGTCTAAGGTAGTGAAGGTGCTGCTGGGCAAAATTCCCGGCAAAATCGTCTGCCGCCGCTGCGGGGGCTCAAATTTTGAAATCAACGAACTGAATGCAACGAAATGAAACAAATGAGAAGAAAAACCATACTGCTTCTGCTGGTGCTGGTGCTGGCCGCCGGGTCACTGAGTGCCTGCGGCAAAAAACCGGCAGAAGAACTGCAGAAATATTCCGAAACCTACTGGGAGTACTTTGACACCGCCATTACCCTGACCGCCTACTGCAAGTCCGAAGCGGAGTTTGCACAGATCAGCGGCCGGGCGAAGGAGCTTCTGAACAAATACAACCAGCTGTTCGATATTTACAACGATTACGAAGGCGTAAGCAACGCCAAGACCGTCAACGACAACGCGGGGGTGCAGCCGGTGGCCGCAGACCCGGTGCTGCTGGATTTGATCGAATTCTCCCGGCAGCTGTACAACGAAACCGACGGAAACGTGAACGTGGCTTTCGGCGCGGTGCTGCGGCAGTGGCACGACGTGCGGGAAGCGGTAGACAACGGTCAGCCTGCGGTTTTGCCGGACACGGAAGCGCTCCGGGCGGCAGTGCAGCACTGTAATCCGGAAGATATCGTCATCGACCGGACGGCGGGCACCCTGTACCTGCAGGATCCGGAAATGCGCCTGGATCTGGGCGCGGTGGCGAAGGGCTATGCCACGGAACTGGTGATCGCAGACCTGGCTGAAGCCGGACACACCGGCATCGTACTGTCCGCCGGCGGCAACGTGCGTACCCTGGGAACCAAGCCCGGCAGCGAACTCTGGAAGGTAGCCGTGCAGAATCCGGACAAAGATGCGGCATCCTACGCCCAGGTGTTTGCGGTGCAGGACATGTCCGTGGTGACCAGCGGAACCTACGAGCGCTTCTTTGAACTGGACGGCGTGCGCTATCATCACATCATCAGCAAGGACAGCCTGCAGCCGGAAAACAACTACCTGTCCGTCACTATCGTAACGGAGAACTCCGGCCTGGCGGACGCCCTGTCCACTGCCGTGTTCAACATGCCGCTGGAAGAAGGCATGGCCTTTGTGAACGGTCTGGAGGGCGTGGAGGCTCTGTGGATCTGCAACGACGGCACCCAGCAGTATTCCGCCGGATTGGACGCCTATATTGCGAAGTAGAAAAGAATACCCCGAGGATTTATTTTGACTGATTTTGAAATAAGGAGCATTCGTCCGGAAGAGGGCGATGCCATCGTAACTATTGAACATACCTGTTTCCCGCCCGGCGTGGCAGAAACGAGGGAGGCCCTTTTAAAAAGAGTGGCGCTGGCACCGGAGCTGTTTACGGTTGCGGTGGAAAAAAGCAGCGGGAAGCTTTTTCTTACCTGTCTGGAAGGCAAGATGAGCATGTATCAGAGGATGCATTTCCTCGACCTCGGTATGGCGGATTCCTCCTGGGGCGGACAATCCTGGCATGAAATGGTTTGCGAACTATAGAAGTATATGTTTGGCGGGAAAAAGAATAATGCATCGGAGCAATGATTCAAAATGAATGACAACTATTTTACAGAAGATTTAATCGCTTCTCTTGCGCGGGACGTGGTGATGGAACGATATTATCCCCTGATCGATCACAAAGAAGAACTGACTGCAATTTTAAAGAAGGCCGGCGCAGTCCGGAAAGATCAGGTTTCAGATGCGGTAACAGAAGATATCCGCAGTATGCTGGGCGAGACCGTTTCCGTTCTCTTTGCCCGGTTCATTCATATCTATGATTTTAACAAGTCAAAGCTTCGCGAGATCAAAGACTATGCCGGAGCGGCAGAATACGATGCGCTTGCGGGCCTGCTGCGGCTTCCCGGTGTGCGGCTGCTGCGCGCGGCGCTGTATTATAACAGCGGCGTGACGCTTGCGGTGCTTGCCGAAAAAACAACGGAGGAGATCTGCGATATGGTCCGCGATTATATTCAGCGCGAGAACCGTGCGGAAATCGTTCCGCAGCCAAAGGAAGTGAACTGCCACAGAGCGGTTGCGAAAATGATTCTGCACACAGAAGACGGGAGATAATTGACTATGGGAATGAAAGCAAGGGAACTGGGTTTCCCCTTTAATGAACGCTGCGGAAAATGGAACGCAATTACAGATGTCGCAGGGGTAGAGGTTGGATTTTGCACCATAATCGAGGGAGAGGCCACGCCGGATACTACACCGGAAAGTGACTTTGCCCGGACAGGTGTGACCTGCATTCTGCCGAGGGGTCATAGAGCCAGCGCAGTTTTTGCGGGAAGAGCGGATTTGAATGGAAACGGCGAACTGACCGGAACCCACTGGGTGGATGATTCCGGCTTCCTTCACGGTCCGATTTTAATTACGAATACAAACAGCGTGGGAATTACCAGAGATACGACTTCCAAATGGATGCTGGAGAATGATTACTTTTACCCGATGCGGGGCGCCGACGGGCAGCCGATTCCGGGTTATGGTTTTTTCTATCCGGTTGTAGGAGAAACCTACGATGGATTTATGAACAATATTAACGGTTTTCGGGTAAAACCGGAACATGTGCTGGAAGCGTTGAACAGTGCCGCATCCGGACCTGTTGCAGAAGGAAATGTGGGCGGCGGTACCGGAATGCGCTGCCATGGATTCAAAGGCGGTACAGGAACTGCTTCCCGCATTGTAAAAACGGAAGCCGGTGAATTTACCGTGGGCGTGCTGGTACAGGCAAACCATGGAACACGAGAGAAGCAGAATGTTGCCCCGACCATATACATATGTTGGTCAGAATTCCGCCCAAATACAGTGTTTCAGAAATCGTAGGGTATCTGAAAGGAAAAAGCTCTTTAATGATTTTTGACCGACATGCAAACATGAAGTACAAATACGGGAACAGGCACTTTTGGTGTCGGGGATACTATGTAGACACAGTGGGAAAGAATACAAAAAAGATACAGGAATACATTGCGAATCAACTTCAGGAAGACATAGCAGATGATCAAATAAGTATGAAAGAATACATAGATCCGTTCACCGGAGGAAAAGTGAAGAAGTAAGA
>JAZUDB010000005.1:0-2620 GCA_045639385.1 Anaerovoracaceae bacterium
CGGAGTTTCGCAGGGAATGCCTAAGCAGTTTTGCGATTTTTACCAATCGGGGTGAAATGGCCAGGGGGCTCGTGCGTAAGCTGGCAGAGAATGGTATTGGATGCATTTTGTTTAAGGGGTTCGTGGTAAGAAATTATTATCCGGTGCCGGAACTGCGTTCTTTTGGAGATGTGGATTTAATTATCCGGTTCGAGGATCGGGAGCGCTGTCATCGACTGATGTTGGCAGAGGGGTATACTTGCACCGAGGATTGGGAGCCTGTGTACACCTATACTCGCGGTTCGGAAAATTACGAAATTCATACCGATATCATGCAGATCGACGTGTCGGATAAAGCGGATTACAAGGGATATTTCCGCCGCATGTGGGAGCACGTGCAGCCTGCGGAAGGCTTTGAAACGATTGGTACGGAGGCTTCTGTACCCAGCGGTGCAGCCTTCGAAAATGCTGCACCCGGCCGCGTCTGGCAGTTTACGCCGGAATATCATTTTGTTTACCTTCTGACCCATATTGCCAAGCATATCTGTTCCTCTGGGGCGGGTGTGCGTATGTATCTGGATCTGGCCCTTTTTGTGCGGCACTTCGGGAATGATTTAGACTGGAACTGGGTGGAAAAAGAATTGAAATCTCTCTGTCTGGAGGATTTCGCCAACGTGGCGCTTACCGCGGTCCGCGACTGGTTCAGCGTGGAAAGTCCGCTGCCGCTGCGTCCCGTGGATCCTGCCGTGATGGACGATTTCGCGGAGTACACGGTGGAAGGCGGCGTATTCGGCAAAGAAGGCCGCGATACCGGGGTTGTCTTTATGAAGCAAAACAACCGCAGCGAAGAGAAGAGTTCTCGCCTGGGGACTCTGCTGTACCACATGTTTCCGCCAGCGAGTACCATGGAAAACCGTTTTTCTTACATAAAGAAGCATCGCTGGCTGCTGCCTGTGGCCTGGGTGCATCGCCTGATTGCAAGCCGCAAAGAGTGGGGGCGTTTTGCAAACAGCGCCAAGAATATTATGATCGCTGACATGGATGAAGTTACCCGCTTGAAACGAATTTATAAAGAAATCGGATTATGAAAAAACGGCCCTCATGGCCGTTTTTTATCCTTCTGGATGGGTGTACTTGTAAATAGTTGGAGTGCATTTTACCTTCAGCGGGGCATCTGCGCCGGGCGCGGTAGTTACCCGGAACGTAACCTCATAAGGTATGTTGCGCGTCATGTACCAGCGAAGTACATACAGTACTTGAAGGTCTTGATATTCGTCTTCTTTAAACTTTACTTCGGAAGGTGCTTGCAGATTGTCAATCCTGCCGCCGGCAGGAGCGAATAAATGGACAAATCCGCAGAGTTTACTGCCCATGGTGCCATAGATACTGCTACTGGCATTTTTGAGCTCCAAATCGGTCATTTTGCTCTCAAAAACCACCTTCACATCGTAGGAGTAGGAGCCGTTTTCGTTTTTTGTCGGCTCGGAAACGTCAACGTTCATGTCGAAGAACATGCCCATCTTATTGGCGTCTTTATTGCTGAAATAAACGCCGACTTCGGGCGCGTTTGGATCGTAGTTTAAGGCACCCGAGCAGCCCAATTTTTTCACAATTTCCTCTTCTGCTTCATCACGCATCCACACCATCAGTGTGCGGTCTTTCGTGCTGTCTTGAAATACCTCCAAATAGCCTAGAAGTTTTTTTATGGATAGATCTTCGGTGATGGCTTTCATACTTTTGTTCGCAGCTTCTGCAAAAATCGCATTCGATGCCGGATCGTTTTCTGCATAACTAGAACCACGCGGGAAATATTTGTAGTACAAATCATACTGTAAAACTTTGGTCGCATTGTCTCCGTTGATTACTGACCCATCGGACAGTAGAATATCATGGTCTACATACTTTAAAAGTTTTTGCAGAATTGCAGGCGTTAATCCAATGGCGCCATCAGAGTGGATGCTTTTTTTTGCGCTGAAACAATCAGCCCAGATTTTTCCCATACGGGTGAAGTCCGGGTTGTAGCTGGCAGTTCGAGGCCGTCCAACAAGATAGCTGAACAGTTCATATTCCTTGTCTGTAACTTCTGAAACTTTTCGAACTGAATCGGTAAGATATCGCTCCCATTTATCAAAATGTCCTAACTGTAAGATTCCGTTTTTAATCTCAATCGAGGTCATGGATCCCAGAAAGCCGCCGCCGGCGCGAAGCTCTGCGGAGTTACTGACGCCCAGAAAATAGGCACGGTCTTCGCCATTTCCGAGGAAGGTTTTGGCGAACAGTACAAAATCGGAGAGGTAGTCGTAATCTTTCAGAATGTCAGAACAGGTTTCCTGGATGTCGTCCAGCGGGTAGAAGCGGTCGATCAGGGGCTCGTCGATACTGACCACAAATTCCAGGCATTCCTTGATGAGGGGCAGGTTCTGCTCGGCGTAGTCCAAATAGGGGAGCAGCGGCCGGATGTTGTAGCCGTCGTCGGTAATAATGTTTTTGACGGGGTTGTCGTCCAGCAGATCGGGCAGGGGACGCAGCAGCGCGGGGATGGCTTTGTCGGCCAGGGCCAGGCCGGACTGGGCAAGGTCTTCCAGCTCTGCGGCCCGGGGCACGATGCGGGTAAGCTTAACAGAGGGACGCTGCAGAAATT
>JAZUDB010000006.1:0-24693 GCA_045639385.1 Anaerovoracaceae bacterium
CGGAATGGAACCGGGCGCAACCCTGGTTGAACTCATCGGAGACAACGGTTCCGTATGCGTATACAGACAGAAGGGATTCGAAGAATTCCTGCTCGGAACCAGAGAATACAAGGACAACAAGACCGGCGAAACTCACAAGACCGAAACAGTCTGGACCCAGGAACAGATCGATGCTCTCTTCGCAGACTATAAGACAGTTTGCAACTGGTCCGCAGACGGTGCTTATCAGTACCTCGAACAGAAGCTGGAAGAAATCGTTGCAAAGGCAAAGGCTAACAACGGCAAGCTCTTCATCTTCTCCGAAGACGACGAAATGACATTCGGTATGCTGAACCTGCTCGACGCAGCAGCAGTTTCCGATGCAGTAAAGGCTGACCTGGAAGGTCTCGACGTTTACATTTCCGCTATCGGCGGTATGCAGGAACTCTACGACGTAATGCTCGGAAAGGCTCCGCAGTCCGAAACAGCAAAGAAGTACTTCGACGACATGATGTCCGTATCCTTCAACCCGTCCATGATGAAGACAGTTTGCGATTACGCAGTAAGCTACCTCGATGGCAGCTGGAACTTCAAGCTCGGCGAAGAAGCAATGGAACCGGTATTCATTGTTGACGCAAGCAACGCAGCAGACGTACAGGGATTCACTGGTCACTAGTATCATCTGACGATTTTCAGGATGCATACCCATTTTGGTGTGCATCCTGTTTTTTACGGAGCAACATTTATGGCAATTCTCGAAATGAACAACATTTCCAAGAGCTTCGGCGGATCCAAGGCTCTGACGGATATTCATCTCTCCGTGGAGGAGGGCGAAGTTCACGCCCTGCTGGGAGAAAACGGTGCGGGCAAATCCACTCTGATGAATATTCTTACAGGCGTCATCCCGGCGGATACCGGAAGCATTCAATGGCTTGGAAAAGAATACGTAACTCCCACCATCGCGCAGATGGAGGCCGCAGGCATTGCCTTCGTGCATCAGGAGCTGTCGGTCATCAACGACCTTTCCGTTACCGACAACATCTTCCTCTGCCGCGAAATCAAAAATAAGTTCGGCATCATCAATTACAAGGAAGAGCTGCAGCGCACCAGAGAACTTTTCGAAAGTCTGGGCGTAGACATCGACCCCACCGTAATGGTTTCCGAACTGAAGACCTCGGAAAAGCAGCTGCTGGAAATCTGCAGAGCCCTTTCCAAGGACGCAAAGCTTCTGATTCTGGACGAGCCCACCACCGCTCTTTCCAACAGCGAAATCGAGCATCTGTTCGGAATCCTCAGAAATTTGAAAGCACAGGGAAAATCCTTCATCTTTATCTCCCACAAAATGCCGGAGATATTTGAAATCGCAGACCGCTATACGGTTATGCGGAACGGAGAATTTATCTCTTCGGGATATATTAAAGATACCACGCCCCATGCGGTAACCTCCGACATGGTAGGCAAAACCTACGTAGACGACGAAATTTACGAACCACGTCCTCTGGGCGACACGGTCCTGCAGCTGAAGAACTACAGCGGCAAGGGCTTCCGCAACATCGATCTGGAGCTGAAGAAGGGCGAAATCGTGGCCTTTACCGGCTTGGCGGGCTGCGGTGCCTCCGAACTGATGCAGACCATGTTCGGTGCACTGCCCCGGGAGGGCGGCAGCCTGACCGTGGACGGCAAAGAGCTTTCCGGCGACAGCATCGTCTACTACATGAAGAACAGCGTGGCCATGCTTCCGGCCAACCGGAAGGAAAACTCCGTGGTGCCCACCATGAGCATCCTGGAAAACTTCTACCTGGCGGAGCATGAAATCTCCAAAAAGAAGCAGCACATCAGCGACAAGCTGGAAAACGAACGCTACGCGGTGCAGAAGGACACCTTAAAGATCAAGGCCGGCGACAGCGCCGATAACATTTCTTCGCTGTCCGGCGGCAACCAGCAGAAGGTGTTCCTGGGCAGATGGCTGAACACCGGCGCGGAAATTCTGCTCTTCGACAACCCCACCCAGGGTGTGGACGTGGGCGCCAAGGCGGAAATCTACCGTCTGATTCTGGACTTCGCAAAGAACGGCAAAACCGTAATCTTCAATACGCTGGAAATCCCGGAAATCCGCAAGCTGGCGGACCGCTGCGTGGTCTTCTACGAAGGCGAAATCAAGAAGATCTTTACCCACGATGAAATCAACGAGCATGACGTGATGCTCTACTCCACCAACGCCGTGGAAACACAGGAGGTACAATAATGGAAAAAAAGAAATTCTCACTGGGCAAGCTCTGGAGCAATTACAGCTACATCTTTGTTATGGTGCTGATTATTATCGGATATGCGGTGGCCCTGGGCGCCAACGGCGTCAGCTTTAAGTGGAGCCACGTGGCAGCCATTCTGGCATCCCAGAACACCTGCATCGTAGGAACCATGGCTCTGGGTATGGCTCTGGTAGTCATTACCGGAAACATCGACCTTTCTTTGGGTTCCAGCCTGGTTCTGTGCACCAGCGTATGCATCGTGGTGTACAACATTACCGGCTCCGCGATTCTGATGCTGATCTCCGCGGTTCTGGCAGGCGCACTCTGCGGCCTGATTAACGGCTGCCTGATCGGTCTTGCCAAGATGCAGGCATTTATCGCCACCCTGGGCACCATGCTGATCTATCGTTCTCTGGCACTGTCCGTAGTAAGATCTCTGCCTCAGGAAATCACCGGCTCCGGTTCTTCCCAGTTCGCTTTAAAGCCGGGCTCCGAAACCTACGACTTCCTGCGTCTGAAGTTCGGTACCGGCAAGCTTGCCATCGGCAGCTTTGCCATTCCGTGGATCACCATGCTTTTCTTTGCCCTGGCGGTCATCATCATTCTGGTCTCCAAGAAAACCAAGTTCGGTAAGAGCGTATACGCCATCGGTTCCAATGCAGGCGCAGCCAGACTGGCAGGCATCAACGTAACCGGCGTTAAGATCGCGGTATTTGTCATCACCGGCATTCTGGTGGGATTTGCAAGCTTTATCCAGGCCTGCAAAATCGGAAACATTACCCCGGCAAGCTCCGGTCAGTCCTACGAAATGTATGCGGTGGCGGCCATCGTACTGGGCGGCATCAGCATGGCAGGAGGCAAGGGCAACCTGGTGGGCATCATCTTCGGTGCCATTTCCTACACCACCATCAACTTCATTATCGTATCCATTCCGGCACTGTCCGTAGACATTCAGAACGCATTCCAGGGACTGGTGCTGATCCTGGTCATCCTGGTTCAGACCCTGGGACCCATCATCAAGGAGAAGGTGGACACCAAGAAAAAGCGCAAAGCTGCAGCGGCTGCCGCAAAATAGTCTTGGCTAACTCCCCGCGGAAGGGGTATAATTATAGTGTATCGGTGCGAGTGGCGCACCCTATATAATAGGAGGATAAAATGAAAAAGGTATTAGCAGTTGTTTTAGCACTGGTAATGGTTCTCTGCATGGCAGCATGCGGCGAAAAGAAGCCGGAAGTTAAAACCTACAAAGTTGGTGTTTCCATCTACAGATTCGATGACAACTTCATGACACTTTATCGTCAGGAAATCGAAAACTACTTCAAGACACTGGAAACAGACACAGTTAAGTATGAACTGACCATCGTTGACGGAAAAGACGACATGGCAACCCAGACCGAACAGGTCAACACCTTCATCACACAGGGTATGGATGCCATCATTCTCAACCTGGTTCAGACCTCTTCTGCAGAAGCAGTTGTTAAGAAGGTTGTAGACGCAGGAATCCCGCTCATCCTGATCAACAGAGAACCGGCTGAAAACCTGATCAAGGACAACGCAAGCGTATGCTACGTTGGCGCAGATGCAAAGCAGTCCGGAACCTATCAGGGCGAAATCGTTCTCGGTCTTGAAAACAAGGGCGACATCAACGGAGACGGAACAGTTAACTACATCATGATCATGGGCGACGAAGAAAACTCCGACGCACAGTACAGAACAGAGTACTCCATCAAGGCTCTGACCGACGCAGGCGTTAAGGTGAACTGCCTCGTTCAGCAGACCGGTAAGTGGGATACCGCTAAGGGTCAGGAAATCTGCGCTTCCGCACTGGCACAGTACGGCGACCAGATCGAAGTAGTATTCTGCAACAACGACGGTATGGCACTGGGTGCTTATGCAGCTCTCAAGGCAGCAGGCAGAACAGTAGGAACCGACGTATACCTCCTGGGCGTTGACGCTCTGGACGAATGCCAGCAGATGGTTAAGGACGGAACCATGACCGGTACCGTTCTGAACGACCACATCGGACAGTCTCACGCAGCAGTAGATGCAGCCGTTAAGGCTCTCAAGGGCGAAGCTCTCGACAACTACTACTGGATTGACTACGTAAAGGTACAGTAAGAAAAAACGGACGAATGTCCGCAGCTTAAAGGCGGGCAAGCACCATGCTTGCCCGCTTTTTTTCAAACAAAAACCGGAAAGAATAGCGAGGTACAAGCCATGTCTGAGTATACGCTGGAAATGCGCGGGGTCTGCAAGTCCTTCCCCGGCGTAAAAGCGCTGGACAATGTACAACTGAAACTGCGCCCCGGCAGAGTGCACGCCCTCATGGGCGAAAACGGTGCCGGAAAATCCACCCTCATGAAATGCATGTTCGGTATTTATACCATGGATGAGGGAGAGATTTTCATCGACGGAGAACCCGTACAGATCAAGGGACCTCTGGACGCACTGAACAAGGGAATTGCCATGGTTCACCAGGAACTGCAGCCCATTCCCGCAAGAACCATCGGCGAGAACATCTATCTGGGAAGATACCCCATGAAGAAGGTTCTCGGCTTTATCAATGTGGTAGACCACAAAAAAATGTACGAAGATACCGAAAAGCTGCTGGAGAAGGTGCACATGAACTTCGACCCCCGGCAGAAGGAAGGCGAACTTTCGGTGTCTCAGATGCAGTCCGTGGAAATCGCCAAGGCCATTTCCGCCAACTGCAGAGTTCTGATTTTGGATGAACCCACGTCCTCTTTAACCCAGAACGAGGTAGATGCGCTGTTCCGCATCATCGAAGAACTGAAGGCGGAAGGGGTCGCGATTGTATATATTTCTCACAAGATGGACGAGATCTTAAAGATTTCCGACGAGGTCACCATCATGAGAGACGGTCAGTACATCGGCACCTGGGATGCCGCGGGCCTGACCAACGACTTTATCATTACCAAGATGGTAGGAAGAGAGCTTTCCAACCTGTATCCGCAGAAGGAAAACGTGCCCGGCGAGGTGGTGTTCGAGGTAAAGAACTTTACTTCCATCAATCCCAAGAGCTTCCGCAACGTAAGCTTTAACGTGCGGAAGGGCGAAATTCTGGGCGTTGCCGGTCTGGTAGGTGCCCAGCGGACCGAGCTGATGGAAGGTCTTTTCGGCGTCCGCTCCCACACCACGGGGCAGATTATCTACAAAGGCAAAGAGGTTACCATCAACCGTCCGAAAGATGCCATCGACCAGGGCGTGGCCATGCTGACCGAGGACCGCAGAGGTTCCGGCATTCTGGGCGTTCTGTCCGTGGCGGACAATGTTTCGGTTTCTTCTCTGAACCAGTACCTGATCGGCGGTATCATGATCGACGATAAGAAGATCGAGGAACTGGTGGCGGACAACGTGCACAAGATGAACATCAAGACGCCGTCCTCCAAAACCCAGATCCAGAGCCTTTCCGGCGGCAACCAGCAGAAGGTGCTGGTGGGACGCTGGCTGGCCAACAATCCGGACGTACTGATTCTGGGCGAGCCCACCCGCGGCATCGACGTGGGTGCCAAATACGAAATTTACTGCATCATCGCAGATCTGGCCCGGGAAGGAAAATCCATCATCATGATTTCCTCCGAAATGGACGAGCTTATCGGCATGTCCGACCGGATTATGGTCATGTGCGACGGCAGAGTGACCGGCTTCGTGGAAGGCAGCGAAGCCACCCAGGAAAATATCATGAGTCTTGCAACGCAGTTTGAATAAGCGGGAAGGGTCAAAGAAATGAAAAAAGTATGGAACTATTTTAAAGAAAATCCGATCGTTGCGATCCTTCTGATGGCAACGGTTGTAATGAGTGTGTCCGTGGAGAACTTCGCTTCCTGGGGCAACATGGGCAACCTGATCTCCAATACCACCGTAAGATTTATCATGGCACTGGGTGTTTCCGGCTGTCTGATCACCAAGGGTACCGACCTTTCCGCCGGACGTCAAATGGGTCTGGCCGCCTGCATCACCGGTATTCTGATGCAGAGAGCGGATTATGCCGGCAGAGTTTCTCCCTTCGGCGAAATGAACATGGCCGTGGTACTGGGCATCGTGCTGGCTGTGGGTGCAATCATCGGCTATCTGAACGGAACCGTTATTTCCCGGCTCCACGTGCCGCCCTTTATTGCAACCCTGGGTACCCAGACCATCATCTACAGTATCTGCCTTGTAACCACCAACGCACAGCCCATCGGCGGCTTCCAGGCCAAGTACATCGACCTGATCAACGGCCGCATCGGTCAGAGCGTCAAGCAGTTCCACATTCCGTACCTGTTCTTCGTGGCACTGTTCGTGGGCCTGCTGTTCTGGTTCATGTATAACAAGACCCGCCACGGCAAGTACATGTACGCCATCGGCGGCAACGAAGTGGCAGCGGAAGTTTCCGGCGTCAACACCGGCAGAACCCTGCGCATGATTTATATGACCGCAGGCATTATGTACGCACTGGCAGGTTACCTGATTGCAGCCAAGGCAGGCGGCGCAAGCTCCGGTCTGGGCTCCGGCTACGAGCTGGAAGCCATTGCAGGCTGCACCATCGGCGGCGTTTCCACCACCGGCGGTATCGGTAAGGTTTCCGGCGTTCTGATCGGCGTTCTGGTATTCGAACTCTTAAAGATCATCCTCCAGTTCCTGGGCGTGAACCCCAACTACAACTACGCAGTGCAGGGTATCGTTATCATCGTGTCCGTTGCACTGGATATCAAGAAGTACGTACAGAAGAAGTAAGGCTGCAGTTTCGAAATCGCGGCCGCGCCGTGCGGCGACCGCGGCAATCGTCAGCTGCCGCGCTGCGTCTTCGACGAAAGAAAAGCAAGACCCGGGTCCGCAGGGATCCGGGTCTTTTACGTTGGGATTCTGTTTTCCGAAGGCCGCAAAGGGACAATGTTTTTTCAAAAAGGCTGCGAAAGGGCACCGTTTTTCAAAAAAGGCTGCGAAAGGGCAACGTTTTTCAAAAAAGGCTACGAAAGGGCAACGTTTTTTCCGAAAAACAGGACGCGGATCTCATTTTTGTCTTTGTGAAAAGGGTCAATTCCCCCAAAAGTCCGGATTTTAGCCTTTTTGGGGGAGTTTTTTTCGAATTTGTGCCGTATCTATCCGGGCAAAAGCCGGATTTGTGGGCTTTTCGGACGATTTTCAGACGATTTCTTACGATTTTATGGGTTTCAAGGGCAGTCCAAGGGCGCGATACGGCACAAAACTCCCCCATTTACGGCAAAAACAGGGGGGTTTGGGGGATTTGTTCTTGTGCAAGAGGAAAAGAAAGACGGAAATGAGAATTTTTGCAGACTTCAGACCCGGAAATCCTTGCGAAACTGTAAGCCTCTCAGTCCGTTGAGCTGTTTGTAAGCTTTTGTGAAATAAAAAGAGGACCGAGCCAATCTCCGTCCGTGGGGCGTTTGTAAGTTTTATGAAACAAAAAGAGGACTGAGCCAAACTCAGTCCCCTTAAAGCTTTCAAAAACTACTTGAAGTATCTGTCCAGCATTCCCTTCAGCGCCTTGCAGTGTCTGGCTTCGTCGCGGGCCATTTCGTGAATGGTGTCGTGAAGTGCATCCAGGTTGTACTTCTTGCAGACCTTTGCCAGTTCGGTCTTTCCTGCGGTTGCGCCGAATTCGCATTCCACTCTCCAGGCCAGGTTCTTTTCGGTGGAATCGGTCATGTTCGGTTCCAGATAAGATCCCAGGAGTTCCGCAAACTTTGCAGCGTGTTCTGCTTCTTCAAATGCTGCCTTTTCCCAGTAAAGTCCGATTTCCGGATATCCTTCTCTGTGAGCAACTCTTGCCATGCACAGATACATGCCGACCTCGCTGCATTCGCCGTTGAAGTTTGCCTTCAGCTGTTCCAGGATGTACTCCTTGTCTTCTTCGGGAACGTTGTCCAGAGCTGTGCCTACGCCGAACACGTGTTCTGCTGCCAGGGGTTCATCTTCCTGAACTTCCTTGAACTTGGATCGGGGAACACCGCAGGTGGGGCACTTGAAATCTTCCGGCATCTCTTCGCCTTCATAAACATAGCCGCATACCGGGCATACATACTTTTTCATCTTTTTTCCTCCGTAAAACTTTATTTTCTGCCGGCTCTTTCCGCCGGTTTACTGCCGATGATTGTTTTTCGCACCGCAGGCGGGGCAGATGCCGCGGTACAGGGTCTGATGGGACCGGATGACAAAGCCGTCTTCGGTGCGGAACTCCTCCGGGGCAGCTGCGCATTCCGTGCCGCTGTCTTTTTCTTCGGCAGTGCCGCTCGCTTCCGGGCTGCCTTTTGCGCGTTCCGTGCCGCTCGCTTCCGGGCTGCCTTTTGCGCTTTCCGTGCCGCCGAGGCGGATGTCGCTGACGCTGCCGCAGACCTCACAGTAAAAGTGATCGTGGGGCATTGTGGTCAGGTCGAAACGGTCTGCGCCGGCAAGCCGGATGTCCAGGATCTTTCCTTCCTCCGCCAGAATCGCCAGGTTCCGGTACACGGTTCCCAGGCTGATTTTGGGGTCGGTTTCCCGGACCTGCCGGAAAATCTGTTCTGCATTCGGATGGTCGCAGCGGCTCTGCACTGCTTCCAGAATGATTTGTCTCTGCTTTGTATTTCTTCGTTCCATCTCTTATTAAGAATAATTCTCAATAGTCATTATACAGACATTTCTGCATTTTGTAAAGCCCCGGATGCAAAACTTGTGCAGTTTTTCAACTACCATTTACATTATGATAGTGATAAAATAAAGTGAATATTTGTTGCAGGAGGAAAAAATGTCATTAGTATCTGCAAAAGAAATGCTTGAAAAAGCGGAACAGGGGCATTATGCCGTTGGTCATTTTAATTTGAACAACATGGAGAGCGTTCGTGCCTTCCTGCTGGCAGCACAGGAAACGAACTCTCCGATTATTTTAGGCGTATCCGGAGGAACCGCAAAGTACATGGGCGGCTACCGCACCATCTCCCACATGGTGGAAGACTTTATGGATTACCTGAAGATTACCGTTCCCGTGGCACTCCACGTGGACCACGGTACCTACGAGGAGGCGCTGGACGCCATCGAAAACGGTTTTTCTTCCGTTATGTTTGACGGCTCTGCATATTCCATTGAAGAAAACATTGCCAAGACGAAGCACGTGGTGGAGCTGGCCCACGCCAAGGGCATTTCCGTGGAAGCGGAAGTGGGCGCCATCGGCGGTGAAGAGGACGGACAGATCGCGCTGGGCGAATGCGCGGATCCCCAGGAATGCAAGCGCATTGCAGAACTGGGCGTGGACTTCCTGGCTGCCGGCATCGGCAACATTCACGGCATCTATCCGGAAAACTGGAAGGGCCTGAGCTTCGACGTTCTTGCGGCAATCAAAGAGCAGACGGGTCATCTGCCGCTGGTACTCCACGGCGGTTCCGGCATTCCGGAAGACCAGGTAAAGAAGGCCATTTCTCTGGGCGTCTGCAAAATCAACGTAAATACCGAATGCCAGATTGCGTTTACGGAAGCCACCAAGCAGTATTTCGCAGAAGGCAAGGATCTGAAGAGCAAGGGCTACGCCCCCAGAACTCTTCTTGCACCGGGACTTGAGGCAACAAAGCGTGTGTGCATCGAAAAGATGGCCATGTTCGGAAGCCTTGGAAAAGCATAGATGAAAGGAATTATCATGACAAAACAGGAACTTCAGGAGAAAGCCCGTCAGATTCGGCTGGATGCAGTCGAAATGATCGCAAAGGCAGGCTCCGGCCATCCGGGCGGATCTCTGTCGGCAACAGACATTATGGTTGCTCTTTACTATTCCAAAATGAACATTTACGCAGATCCCCACGACGAGCGCAGAGACCGCTTTGTGCTGTCCAAGGGTCATGCAAATCCGCCGCTTTATGCAATTCTGGCGGACAAGGGATACGTTCCCGCAGAGGAAAAAGAGTATTTAAGAAGACTCCATCATCCGTTCCAGGGACATCCGGAAAGCAATAAGTGCCCGGGTATCGACTGCTCCACAGGCTCTCTGGGCCAGGGCGTGTCCGTAGCCACCGGCATGGCATTGGGCTTTAAGCTCAAGAAGACAGACAACAAGGTATACGCCATGGTAGGCGACGGCGAAATCGACGAGGGTCTCTGCTGGGAAGCTTTCATGGCAGCCGCACACTATCATCTGGACAACCTGACCGTAATCGTGGACAAGAACCGTCTGCAGCTGGACGGCACCACCGAGCAGATCATGGATCACGGCGATCTGAAGGCCAAGTTCGAGGCATTCGGATTTACCGTAGACGTAATCGACGGTCACAACTTTGACGAAATTCTTCCGGCACTGGATCACACCGAAGAAGGAAAGCCCCACTGCATCGTGGCAAACACCGTAAAGGGCAAGGGCGTTTCCTACATGGAAAACAATCTGGACTGGCACGGAACCGCCCCCAAGGGCGAACAGCTGGAGCAGGCCCGCAAGGAATTAGGAGGTAAGTAATATGGCAGAAGTAGTAAAAAAAGCAACACGCCACGGTTACAACGAAGGCCTTGTGGAACTGGCGGCAAAGCATGAAGATATTATCGTTCTGGACGCAGACCTGGGTCACGCAACCGGTTCTCAGGCATTCCAGAAGGCATATCCGGAAAGATACGTAGAAACCGGTATTGCGGAGCAGGATCTGATCGGTATGGCAGCCGGACTGGCAAGAGTGGGATACGTTCCCTTTGCCAACTCCTTTGCCGTTTTCACCGCAGGCAGAGCGTTTGAAATCATCCGCAACTCCGTTTGCTATTCCAATATCAACGTAAAAATCGTAGGATCCCACTGCGGTATTACTCCGGCAGGAGACGGCGGCACCCACCAGTGCATCGAAGACGTGGCAGCCATGCGTTCCCTCCCCAACATGACCGTACTTTCTCCCTGCGATTTCAACCAGGCGAAGCTGATGGCAGAACTGATGTACAATCACCAGGGACCCTGCTACATGAGAACCTCCCGGGAACCCATGCCCCTTGTTACCACACTGGAAGACAAGATCGAAATCGGCAAGGCACAGATCCTCCGCGAAGGCACCGACGTCTGCATCGTAGCCACCGGCGTTATGACCGCTCTGGCTGTGGAAGCGGTAGACCAGCTGAAGGAAGAAGGCGTGAACGCCGCTCTGGTGAACATTCACACCATCAAGCCTCTGGATATGGAAACCATTAAAGAACAGACCTTAAAGTGCGGCGGCAAGATCGTTGTCTGCGAAGAAGCCAACATGTACGGCGGCCTGGGCGAAGCAGTATGCTACGGCCTGGTAGGCACCGACGGCATTCAGTTCGACCACGTGGCGGTTATGGACAGATTCGGTCAGTCCGGTCTCTCCGCAGAGCTGCTGGAAGAATACGGCATCACCTCCGCAAACATCAAGGCCCACGCGCTGGCACTGGCAAAGAAGTAATGCTGGATATTGTCGGCGTAGGTCACAACTGTCTGGACAGGCTCTGCACCGTAGAGGCCTATCCCCCGGAGGACGGCTCCACCCACATCACCTCCATGAGCGTGCAGGGGGGCGGCGCCGCAGCTACGGCCATGGTGGCCGCATCCCGGCTGGGAAAGAAGACGGCGCTCATCGGGCCCATCGGCACGGACAGCACCTCGGCGGAAATCCGCAGACTCCTGGAAGAAGACGGGGTGGACTGCTCCTATCTGCTGGCAGATGAGAAAAACTACGGGCTGCAGTCCTTCGTGATGATCAATCCGGAGAACGGCTCCCGGACCAAGTTCCCCCAGCGGGACAATCTGCCGGACATTCTCTGGACGGAGGAACTTTTCGGGGTCATTCGCAGCGCAAAAGTGCTGCATCTGGACGGCACCAACAACGCCAATGCCATGGCGGCGGCAAAATGCGCCAAAGAGAGCGGCGTAACCGTTTCTCTGGACGGCTGCTCCTTAAAGGATGACAACGCAAAGAACGTGGCGCTGGCATCCATGGCAGATATTTTAATCATGAACGCAAAGTATCCGCTCCGGGTGACGGGGCTTACGGATTACGATGCGGCTCTGGCGGAAATCGCGGGCTGGGGCCCGCAGGTGGTCATTGCCACCCTGGGAGACCGGGGCTGCAAGGCCTGGATGAACGGAGAGGTCAGAAACTTTCCGGCGTTCCGGGTAAAGGCCGTCGATACCACCGGTGCAGGGGACGTGTTCCACGGCGCATTCCTTACGGCATGGCTGGACGGAATGGACCCGGAAGCATGCATCCGCTTTGCTTCGGCTGTATCCGCCATCAAATGTACAAAACCCGGCGGAAGGGCAGGCATTCCCACCAGGGAAGAAGCCCTCGGGTTTGTAAATAGAAACATTTAATTTTGTTATGCTTTTTTTAAATCTAATAGGAGGAACAAAATGAAAAAAGTTTTAGCAATTCTCCTTGCAATGCTTATGGTCCTCGGACTTGCAGCATGCGGCAAGAAGGAACCGGAAAAACCGGCAGCATCCGGCGAACTCATCATGTACACCACAGTAGCCGATGCACAGCTCGATGCTACCATCGCAGCATTCAACGAACTCTATCCGGACGTTAAGATTTCTTACACCTATGCAGGCGCTGGCGACTGCAAGACCAAGATTCAGTCCGAAGCAGCAAATCCTCAGGCTGACGTAATGTTCGGCGGACTCCAGTTCGCAGACCTGACAGCATACGGCGAATACTTCGAAGATTACGTATGCGTTAACGACAGCAAGATGATGGCTGACTACCAGAACACTTCCAAGAAGCTCACATTCCACGATGCTCAGATTCCGTGCATCCTGGTAAATGAAGAACTGGAAAAGGAAGCCGGCGTTACCATTACAGGTTGGGATTCCCTCCTGGATCCGGCTCTCACCGGAAAGATCGCAGTTGCGAACCCCACAAGCTCCTCTTCCGCATGGAACTGGCTCCAGTGCCTCTTAACAGACTTCGGCGGCTGGGACAAGCAGGAAGCTTGGGATTACATCGCAAAGTTCATCCCGCAGGTTAAGCTTCAGGATTCTTCTTCCGCACCGCTCAAGAAGACCTTCGGCGGAGAATATGTCTGCGGACTTACCTATGAACCGCTGGTAATCATGAACGAAGAAAACTGCTTCCCGGGATGCAGAGTTGTTTACTGGTCTGAAGGAACCACTTCCGTAGGATTCGCATCCGCAATCATCAAGGGAGCAAAGAACCTGGACAACGCAAAGCTGTTCATGGACTTCCTGGAAAGCCCGGAAGGACAGAGCGTATATGCACAGTCCGGCGCACGTCCTGTAACCACAGAAACAAGCAAGATCGAAGGCGCAAGCGAACTGATGGTAGACCTCTCCACCATCAAGTATCTGGAAGCAGACACCGCTGCTCTTGCAGAACACAAGGCAGAAATCTGCGAAAAGTGGAACACACTCTGGGCACAGTATGCTGCACAGTAGGTTTTTACACAAGTACAGTAAGTTGTAGCTAATGGCGGGATCCGTCGGTTCGGCGGATCCCGTTTTTCAGAAACGGAGTAAATTATGAATGTCGGTATCAGTATAAAAAATGCAGTCAAAAAGTACGGAGATTTTACAGCAATCCCGGACCTTTCCCTGGAAATCAAACCCGGCGAATTCTTTACACTGCTCGGACCGTCCGGCTGCGGAAAAACAACCCTTCTGCGCATGATTGCCGGATTTAACTCCATCGAAGGCGGCCAGTTTTATTTCGGAGACCGCCTAATCAACGATCTGGACCCTGCCAAGAGAAACATCGGCATGGTATTCCAGAATTACGCAATTTTCCCCCATTTAACCGTAAAAAAGAATGTTGCTTTCGGTCTGCAGAACAGAAAGCTGCCGAAAGATCAGATAGAAAAACAGACAGAAAAGTTTTTAAAGCTCATGAAGATCGACCAGTTCGCCGACCGTATGCCGGAACAGCTTTCCGGCGGTCAGCAGCAGAGAGTGGCCCTGGCAAGAGCGCTGGCCATTGAACCGGACGTTCTTCTGATGGACGAACCGCTGTCCAACCTGGACGCCAAGCTCCGGGTGGAGATGCGGGAAGTCATCAAGGAAATCCAGAACAATCTGGGCATTACCACCGTGTACGTTACCCACGACCAGGAAGAAGCCATGGCGGTTTCCGACCGCATCGCGGTTATGAGCGAAGGGGTCATCCAGCAGATCGGAACCCCCAAGGCATTGTATCAGCGGCCGCAGAACCTGTTCGTAGCCACCTTTATCGGCAGAACCAACGTACTGCCCGCAAAGGTCTGCGAAGGAGGCATCGAATTTGAGGACGGCTTCCGGCTGGCCATGGACAATCTGAAGAACTGCAATGCGGGCGACGAGGTCACCGTATCCATCCGTCCGGAAGAGCTGGTCATTAACGAAGACGGCAGCGAAGGCCTGAGCGCCAAGGTGGCCTACAGCACCTTCCTGGGTCTGAACACCCACTATTTCGTGGACCTGGCCGACGGACAGAGAGTGGAGATCATCCAGGAATCCAAAATTGACGATATTCTCGAAAACGGCAGCGAAATCCGCCTGGGCATCAAAGCAGAAAAGATTAACGTCTTTACCAAGGACGGATCCGAAACCCTGACCCTGTAAGGAGGCGCGGCATGAGTCTGAAATCGAAAAAACGCGACTTCTGGGTAGTGGCCAGCATCGTGGTTCTGGGGATTTATCTGCTGTTTATGGTGTACCCCATGCTCCTGGTTATGGTCAAATCTTTCCAGGATCCCGCCACGGGGGGATTTTCTCTGCAGCACTTTGTAAAGTTTTTCTCCCAGCCCTACTATTCCAGAACCCTTTTAAACAGCTTTAAGGTGGCGGTTTCGGCCGCTTTCTTCTCGCTGCTGGTAGGAATTCCGCTGGCATACTTTTATAACATTTTCCGGGTACGGGGCGCAAAGCTTCTGCAGATGCTGATCATCCTCAGCTCCATGTCCGCACCCTTCCTGGGGGCCTATTCCTGGATCCTGCTGCTGGGCAGAGCCGGGGTGATCACCAAGTTCTTCAAAGCCGCTTTCGGCATTGTAATACCCAGTATTTACGGCTTTAAGGGCATCGTGCTGGTGCTCACCACCAAGCTGTATCCGCTGGTATTCCTCTACGTTTCCGGCGCCATCAAGAACATCGACAGCTCCCTGCTGGAAGCATCCGCCAACATGGGCCGCACCGGCTTTAAGCGCTTTGTCACCGTGGTCATTCCGCTGTGCATGCCTTCCATTCTGGCCGCTGCCCTGATGGTGTTCATGCGGGCACTGGCCGACTTCGGTACACCCATGATGATCGGTGAAGGCTACATGACCTTCCCCATCATTATTTACAACTCCTACGTGGGTGAAATGGGCACGGACCACAATTTCGCGGCGGCGGTTTCCATGATCGCCATCGTCATTACCCTGCTGGTGTTCCTGGTGCAGAGCTGGGCCACCAGAAAGACCTCCTTCTCCATGAGCGCCATGCATCACATCGAGAAGAAGAAGGCGGGTCCCGTGGCATCTTTCTTCATTCACCTGTACTCCTACGGCGTGGTGGCAATCTCCATCATTCCCCAGCTGTACCTGATTTACCTGTCCTTCCGGAAGACCTCCAAGAACGGCAATGCCTTTAAGCCGGGCTTCTCGCTGGACAGCTACAAGTACGTATTCAAGAACATGGGCAGCTCCATCTGGAACACCATCCGCATCTGCGGCGGCGCCCTGATTCTGATCATCGTTCTGGCCATCCTGATCTCCTACCTGGTGGTAAGACGCCGGAACACCATCAATCAGGTTATCGACACCATGTCCATGATTCCTTACATCATTCCGGGTTCGGTTATTGCCGTTGCCCTGATCCTGGGCTTCAATAACCCCAAGTTCCCGCTGGTGGGCACCGCATGGATTCTGATCATCTCCATGTGCATCCGCCGTATTCCCTATACCATCCGGTCCTCCGTGGCAATCCTTGGACAGATTCCGCTGTCCATCGACGAAGCCTCCGAGTCCCTGGGTGCGGGTAAGTTCAAGACCCTGGTAAAGGTCACCATCCCCATGATGCTCAACGGTATTTTCTCCGGCGCCATCATGAGCTGGGTCACCCTGATTACGGAGCTGAGCTCTTCGCTGCTTTTGTACACCTACCGCACCATGACCCTGAACCTGGCGGTATACGTGATGGTTGCCAAGGGTTCCGACGGCAGAGCCTGCGCCATGGCCACCATCCTGACGGCATTTACGGTTCTTTCGCTGCTGATCTTCAACAGATTCAGTAAAGACGGCGAGATTATGATGTAGTCTGAAAACGAAAGGTGTGGTAAAATATTACCGCACCTTTTTTTCATTCGGGGAAATTTCGGTTTTCCCTTAATATATCGGAGGAAAAATGCTAGAAATCAAGAACCTGTCCTTCCAGCCGGAAGGACAAAGACAAATATTAAAAGACATTTCGCTGACCGTTCCGGACGGCAAGCTGATCTGCCTGACAGGCCCCAACGACGGCGGAAAAACAACCCTGGCCAAGATGATTGCCGGTGTGGAAACCGCCACCTCCGGAGACATTCTTCTGGACGGCGAAAGCATCGTTGGCCTGGACCCCACGGAAAGAGCCAAGAAGGGCATTTCCTATGCGTTCCAGCAGCCGGTGCGCTTTAAGGGCATTACCGTGCGGGAACTTCTCTGCCTGGCCAAGGGCAGCACTGCCACGGAAGAGGAGCTGAAAACCGTACTGGAGCAGGTGGGCATGGAAGCATCCGCCTATCTGGACCGGGGCGTGGACACCCATCTGTCCGGCGGCGAAATCAAGCGTATTGAAATTGCCAGCGTGCTGATGCGCGACTCCAAGCTCATCGTATTCGACGAACCGGAAGCCGGAATCGACCTCTGGTCCTTCAACAGCCTGATCCGGGTCTTCGAGAATCTGAGAGATTCCCGGAAGTGCTCCATGATCATCATCTCCCATCAGGAAAGAATTCTGTCCATCGCCGACGAAATCGCCCTGATTCAGGACGGAACCGTGGGCATTCACGGCGCCAGATCCGTAATCTTCCCGCTCATCTGCAAGAATGACTGCGAAGACTGCGACGATTGCTTTGTCAAGACAAAGGGGGAGGAGCAGGAATGAGCTATATCGAGAAAAAAGCGGTGGACAAAGAGACCGCAGAACTGCTGAAAACTGTTTCGGACGTAGACCTGAGCAGCTTTGAAGGCGCCTTTAATATCCGCTCCAACGGCGGCTGCCTGGGCAGACAGGATTCCGAAAACATTAAAATCGAAAACAAAGAAGACAATCCGGGTCTGGTGGTAAGAATTGCACCGGGCACCAAGGGCGAAAAGGTCTTCGTGCCGGCCTGCATTACCGTAGGAGACTACGACGAGCTGGTATACAACGACTTTTACGTGGGCGAAGGCGCAGACGTCACCATCGTGGCAGGCTGCGGCATCCATACGGAAACCGGCGAAGAAGCCCGTCACAGCGGCGTACATCGCTTCTTCCTGGCTAAGGGCAGCAAGGCGCTCTACGAGGAAAAGCACATCGCCTCCGGCGGACAGGAGGTCAAAAAGGTCATCGACCCGATTACCGACGTGTATCAGGAAGAGGACTCCTATTTTGAAATTGACTCCGTGCAGCTGGGCGGCGTTTCCAGCACCGACCGCAAGACCAAGGCGGTTCTGGGCGCAGGCGCAACCCTGGTCATCCGGGAGAGAATTTTAACCGACCACGACGAGGTGGCCAAAACCGAGTTCGAGGTAGAACTGAACGGTGAGGGCTCCGGGGTGAACCTGATGAGCCGCTCCGTGGCCAGAGGCAACTCTCTGCAGGCCTACGAATCCAACATTATCGGCAACGCCAAGTGCTACGGTCACTCCGAGTGCGATGCCATTATTGCGGACCACGGCAGAGTGGATGCCAGCCCCAAGCTGATCGCCAACAGCGGTGACGCGGAACTGATTCACGAAGCAGCCATCGGTAAGATCGCAGGCGAGCAGATTTTAAAGCTGCGGACCCTGGGTCTGACGGAAGAAGAAGCGGAAGCAGCCATTGTGGACGGCTTCTTAAGATAGTATTGAACAAAAATCCCGGCAAAGTCCGGGATTTTGCTTTGGAGAAGTTCTGTGGGACGCTCCGGGATTTTCCGGATTCTGCGGAGCGCTCCGGGTAATAAATACGCATTTTGCGAAGGAGGCTTTTCATGTCGAAAAGAAATAAGATTCAGATGGCAGCGGCACTGCTCTGCGTGGTGCTCTGCATCGTGTTTGCGGGACAAATCCAGACGGATCACGGCAGGGTCAAGATGACCGACATTACCATCGAAACCCAGGCCGGCGATCTGACGGCCTATCTGTTCCGGCCGGAAAATGCCACCAGTGCCAGTCCGGCGCCTGCGGTGGTTTGTCTGCACGGTTACCTGAATAACCGGGAAATGCAGGACTGCAACTATGTGGAACTGGCCCGGCGCGGCTACGTGGTGCTGGCCCTGGACGGTTTTTCCCACGGCAACAGCGACGTGCCCACCGAATTTGCGGACTCCCCGGAGGTAAAATCCAACGGAATGGTGGCTGCGGTGGAATATCTGGACAAGCTGGATTTTGTAGACAGTAAGCAGATCGGCTGCACGGGTCACTCCATGGGCGGTCAGTACACCATCACCACCATGACCTATTACAGCGGTTTGGAGCGGGAGGCTCTGGCCAAGGGCGCTTCTGCGGAAGAGGCCCACAAGCTGAACAAGGTGAACACCGGCGTGGTGGTGGGCAACTACCCCACGGAGATGGCGAAAAACAAGGATGGCCAAACCTTCCTCTGCCACTGCAGCGTCATCGGTGCCAAATACGACGAATTCTTCTTTGAAAATACCGCGGTAATTCTGACCAGCGAAAACTCCGAAAACTTCGTGGGCAACCTGATCGGTCAGAAGCCGTCCATGCCGCTGGAGGAGGGCAAAACCTACGTCAGCCCCACCACCGGCTACACCATTACCCTGTACAATCCGAAGCAGTTCCACGCCACCAACCACTTCTCGGTAAAGTGCGTAAAGTATCTGCTGGAATCCTTCGAACGCTCCATGCCGGCGCCGGTGAAAATTGCGGCGGACAGCCAGGTATGGTGGCTGAAGGAGGCCTTTAACTGCATTGGTCTGATGGGCTTCTTTGCCTTTATCGTACCCTTTGTGGACCTGCTGCTCTCCTGCAGGGCCTTTGCGGGCCTGAAGAAAGAGGCGGCGCTCTTCGAACTGACGGATAAGAAAAAGTTTATCAAGAGAAACGTATGGCGCGGCGTGGTCAACATGCTGCTGATCCTGCCCCTGATGGGTGCAGGCTATCTGCTGCTCTGCAACAGGTTCTTCCCCCAGGATACCACCGGCGGCATTGCCCTGTGGAGCATCGGCTGCGCACTGGTGATCTTCGGTGCGGTAAAGAAGGACTTCGGCAAGAAGCTGCGGGGCAACGGCGAGGAACTGGGCATCAAGGCTTCCGGCAGGGACCTGCTGCTGAGCGTTTTCGTGGCGCTGCTGGCCGCCGTGGCTGCCTATGCGCTGCTCTTTGCGGCGGACGCCATCAACCAGACCGACTTCCGCATCTGGAGCTTCGACATCCGCTCCTTCCCGGCCAAAAAGATCCTGGTAGCGGTCAAATATCTGCCGCTCTTCGCACCGTTCTACATCGCCCAGTCTCTGAGCGTGTCCCGGGCCAGCTTCGCCTGCTGGAGCGAAAAGAAGCAGATTCTGGTCTGCGGCCTGCTGAACATGGTGGCACCGGCGCTGATGCTGTTCATCTCCTACGCGCCCACCCCGATTTTCCAGGCGACCACCTGGGTGGCTCTGTTCTCCTCCGTGGGAATTCCGGCCATCGCCACGGTGTTTGCGCTGATCCCCATCCTGCTGCTGCCCTTCGTGCCGATCATGTTCATCACCTCGACCATTTCCGTGCGCAGCTACCGGCTGTCCGGCAATATCTGGATCGGCGCCTTTGTGAACACGCTGATTATTACCATGATTACCATTGCCAACACGTCCTTCTCCTTCCCGTACTAGAGGGGAGGAGCAAATGCTCATTTTGCGGCGAAATTTGAGAAGGATTCACCCAATGACCCTCAAAGTACGTTGGTGGGTATACGAAATCAGGCAGAAATGCGCTTTGCTCGAGAAAAAATGTGCCCAGAATGCTCATATTTAAACGAATGGGTGAAAGAAACTCACTCGATACGGCACAAACCTGTGCCCATCAACTGTATCTGCAGGCAGTTGGGTGAAGCCTTGGAAAAAACGGGTCAGGATTATGTGCCCAACAAAGGTATCTGCAAGCAGCTGGGTGAAAACGTGTGACAACGTACAGAATGGCAGTTCTGCTTTCCGGAGCCGGTGAAGAAAAGAAGCTTCTCTGTGAACTTGAGTGACTCGGCGGGTCAATCTTCTGAAAATAAAACTCCCAAAGCAGCGGCTTCGGGAGTATGTTTCGTTTAAATATGGTCTTTAACGCACCTGCTGGCCTGACACCCTGGGATAGTAGACAAATCTGATTTGCGGCAGAGGCAGGCCGATGTCTCGGTAAAACGCGAGAACATATTCTCCTTTTTCCAAAGGAGCGCTGGTTTGCGAGATGGAAAAAAGACCCGTGGAATCTTCTCTGGTGACGGTTACGGTATCCCCATCTTTCTCTGCCGGTGCTGCCCGATAGAAGAAATTCCAACGGCTTTCGGTTTTTGCATAGGTCGCGGCAGAAAAGAGCAGAAGGGATGCTAATATTAATGAGACGGCGATTCGCTTTTTCATCTTTTCTCCTTTCCGCAAACATGGATAACCATAATTTACCAAAATTCGTATATTGTGTCAATAGGAGTGAATAGAAAATAATTATACATGCCAGGGAAGTCCCCATCGTGGTTTCTGCCGCTCGGTGGGACCCGCCTCGGGTCCACCGGCAGTGGTTCAACTGCAGCGGTCCATCTACAGCGGTCCATCTGCTGGGCAGATGCTCATAAATGTGCCGTAACTCGCGATTTAGGATATTGCAGTTTTTGAAAAACGCTCATAAAATGGGTCAAACTGCGATTTTATGAGCAAAATGCGGGGGCTCGGGTGCTCATAAATTTTGAAAAGCGGAGCTTTTAGGAGCATCCGCGGCCAGAAAAACGAAAATAAATACAAAAAAAGTGCTCATAAACACGAGAAATCCCACGATTTATGAGCACTTTTCATTTTTTAAAGATTTTGCGAAGCTCATAAACGACTGGTTTTGCGTCATTTATGAGAGTTTTTGCTCATCGGCAAGTCCTCCGACGGGCCTGCTTTACTTCGTCACATTCACCTGACACGCAAAAGGACGGGACAGCCTTACCGCAGCATGTCACCTGGCTCCAAAAAGACAGGCCAGCTTTACTGCGGCATGTTCACCTGACCTACAAAGAGGGGCAGGTCGTCCTGCATGGTAATGGCGAACACGAAGGGCCGGTCCACGGTAAATTCGATTTCCTCCGGGGGCATGGCCGTACCGGCGTACTCCATCACCAGGGTGAAGGCCGCCGCTTCGCAGCCTTCCTCGTCGATCTTGACCCGGGCGTCATGCTGCACCTTGGAAACATAGGTGCTCGGCGTGGGGGTCAGGGGGCTGAAATCTGCGGTCAGCGGGTTGAAAATTTCAGTCACGCCCAGCTTCTGCAGGGAATCGTTCAGGTTCAGAGAGGCGTTTACGTCGAATTTCGGCAGGGATACGCGGATGCTCCGGAAGAAGCCCTGCTGTTCCCGGGTTTCGCTCATCAGCCAGGAGGCCGCCTTGCCGCCCTCCAGCAGTTCCGCCGCACTGTGACCCTCGTCCGGCAGGAAGATCCACATCCGGGCGCCGCCGTCCATGGAAAGAGGCACTGCGGTAAATCCGTCGCCCACGTAGTAGGAGCCGGTGAACACATTGTGCATAAAGTCGGTCTGCAGGTCGCCGCCCGGGGCGTGGAAGGTATCCGGCGCGGTCAGCGACTTGTCAAATTCCGCGCTCCAGCGTCCCTTAAAGTAGATGGTGGTGGCGATGGTCATCAGAGCATCTTCAGTAAAGGGCTCCAGATTGCCGATCTGGTCCTTCAGAAGACCGCCGGTCTGTTCGTTCAGCCAGTTTTTGAAGCTTTCGAAGAAGTCCGCGTCGGTCAGCTCGCCCGCAAAGGAGGAGGCGTAGTAGTGCTCCGCCAGCAGGGCCAGGGTTTCATCGTTGAATTCAAATTTGTCCGCCATCCAGAGGGAAGAACCCAGCGTCGAGGTCAGCACCCCGTCATCGCAGTAGTGGTTTTCCCAGAGGGCCTTGGCAACGGTGCGCAGCTCGGTCAGATCCTTGACCCCCAGCAGGTCCAGCAGCTGGGCCCGGGACGCTCCGCCGGCGCATTCCGCCGTCATGGCCAGGGCCATGTAGATGTTTAAAGGGGAGCAGACCGGATTTTCGCCCGCATCCTCCGACAGGAAGCCGGGGATGGTCTTCTGCAGATAGGGCAGCAGCTTCTCTTCGTAGGTGCCGAGGGCGGTGCGCAGGGCTTTCCGGTCCGCAGTGTAGCGGTCGCAGGCTTCGTTGTAGGCTGTCCAGTCGACCTGACCGGTGCCGCTGCGGTAATCTTCTGCGTTGGGCAATTTGGTCAGCTGCGGGTAAACCGCCGCCATCAGCTGATAGCCCTCGGTGGGCCTTTTCGGATGGGGCCGGTCTTTTGACGGGTCGCTGCCGGGATCGTTTTTCCCGGTCTTCTCGGGACTCTGTCCGCAGGCCGCCAGCGAAAGCAGCAGGACAAAGGCCAGAAGCAGTGCAATGTATTTTTTCATGGGACGCTCCTTTTGTAACGAATATTTTACTTATCAAGACGAAAAAATCCGCCCCGGGTCACAGTCCGCAGCCCGGATTTCTTCTATTTTATCATGTTTTTCTTCGTTTTCGGAATGCAACAAATTGTTGCTTGCACAGTCTGCAAAAATTATGCTACGCTGACCGCGGAAATAAGGCGGCTGCCAGAAGCTTCCCTGTCCGGGAAACTCTGGAGCTGCCGAATTCCGGAAAGAAGGAAACCCCAATGCAAATCCAACAGAATCTTCGCCAGCTGCGGCTGAACGCCGGTCTTACCCAGCAGCAGGCCGCAGACCAAATCGGTCTTACCCGGCAGACTTTGTCCGGCTACGAATCCGGCAGAACCCGCCCGGATTTAGATACGCTGCTTCTTCTGTGCAGCATTTATAACGCAGATTTCAACGATGTGCTCTACGGCAGCGACCGAAAGCTGCAGCAGGCAAGGCGCATCCGCAGGGCTGCATTGCTTCTGGCTGCGATTTTAGTCCTTTTGACCGCCGTCAGCGCGGGAATCAGCCTGTACCGGGGCATTTTTATGCTGAAAAACGGCCTGGCACCGGAAAACGGCGGGACGCCGATTCCCTATGACTGGGCGCTTATGACCCGCCTGCAGCAGCTGGGCAATCTCTGGATCACCGCAGACCGGATCATTCTGGCGCTGACCACCGTGGGATTTGCAGCCCTGATCATCTGCAGTCTGGTCTTCCGGGTGCGCATTCCTCTCAAAGAAAAACTGCTGTACCTTTCCGGCACAGCAGTCTGTATCGTTCTCGTTTCTTTGCTGGGTCTTTTTGACCCGATATTTCCCGTGGTCAATTATCTGATTACACCGTCTTTTGTGGTGCTGCGGGCTGCATTGCTTCTGGCTGCGGGCTGCCTTTCCGAAGCTATTCGTAAATAGAGTAGCCGTTGATGTTGTTCAAATTCGGCATTTTACCATTTTTTAACACATTTTATTGTAGCTCAAAAGAAAAATAAACACAAGATATAGTGTTTTTTGTCTTGCAATTCTTCTGCCGGCGTTTTACAATTATCATGCGCGTTTTTCCCCGCGCAGAAAATAATATATCAGAACACATTTACATACAGGTCACAAGGAGAAGAATCATGTATCAGGTTGTAAAAAGAGACGGTAAGGTTGTAGATTTTAACCTTAAAAAGATTTCCGACGCCATTACGCTGGCGTTCGACGCACAGGAAAGACAGTATCACCCTTCGGTGATTGATTTTCTGGCATTAAAAGTTACTTCGGAATTTGACGAAAAGATCAAGGACAACCTGATCGCGGTGGAAGACATTCAGGACTGCGTGGAATCCACCCTCATCAAGGCCGGTTACGACGACGTAGCCAAGGCTTACATTCTCTACAGACGTCAGAGAGAAAAGCTCCGTTCCCTCAAGTCCACCGTTATGGACTACAAGGACCTGGTAGACTCCTACCTGAAGATTTCCGACTGGCGCGTAAAGGAAAACTCCACCGTTACCTATTCCGTAGGCGGACTCATCCTTTCCAACTCCGGCGCCGTTACCGCCAACTACTGGCTGTCCGAGGTTTATGACGAAGAAATCGGCAACGCCCACAAGAGCGGCGACCTGCCCATCCACGATCTGTCCATGCTGACCGGTTACAGCGCAGGATGGTCCCTGCGCCAGCTCACCGAAGAAGGTCTGGGCGGCGTACCCGGAAAGATCAGCTCTGCTCCCGCAAGCCAGCTTTCCACCCTCTGCAACCAGATGGCCAACTTCC
>JAZUDB010000007.1:0-8698 GCA_045639385.1 Anaerovoracaceae bacterium
CTGTGCACTCTTTTCGTAATCTTTGTAATCGAACGTCATATTACTCCCCTTTCTTTGCCAGATACTCTCTGCGGGCCTTAGTCCAGCACTTGCGGCACATGGCGCGATAACGGTCGTTGCCGCCCAGCACCACCTGGTCGCCCTCAAAGACGATATTGCCCGCATCGTCGAAACGTGCGTTGACGGATGCTTTGGCGCCGCAGTCGCAGACCATCTTGATCTCGGTAATGGACTCCGCCAGCTCCATCAGGCGCTGACTGCCCGGGAAGAAGTGGGTCTGGAAGTCGGTACGCAGGCCGAAGCAGAGCACTGCCACGTTGTAGTCGATGGTAACGTCCGCCAGCTGCTCCACCTGTGCGGGGGTCAAAAACTGGCATTCGTCCACGATGACCGCATGACAGTCCGCATATTCATCGCGGAATAAATCGTAGAGATTCTGCTCCGGCGGAACCACCAGAGCCTTTGCCTCCAGGCCGATGCGGGAGCGCACGATATCCGCCCCGTCCCGGGTGTCCGTGGAAGGCTTAAGAAACAGAACCTTCATGTTCCGTTCTTCGTAGTTAAATTTGGTAATCAGCGCCTGGGCGGTCTTGGAAGAACCCATGGCACCGTATTTGAAGTAGAGTTTAGCGGCCATTTTTTCTGTCCTTTTCGATGATCTTCTTTAATGCTTCTATGGCAGTACGGATGGCGGTGGTCGTATCGGTATCTTCCAACTGGTCCAGACCTGCCGCATTGCGTTCCTGGTTCCAAACCACGTGGAAACAGGAGCCTGCCCGGCATCCCAGTGCGTCAGCCACCACAAAGATGGCGGCGGATTCCATTTCGGAGGCCTTCACGCCCAGGCGCTTCCAGCTCTCCCACTTCTGCAGCAGTTCGTAGCTTACCGGAGACTTTTCCGGTTCGTGCTGGCCGTAGAAGGAGTCTTTGCACTGCACCACGCCGGTGTGGGTGGGATAGCCCAGCGCTTCGGCAGCCTCTTTCAGGGCTGCGGTAATGTCGAAATCCGGAACCGCAGGATACTCGATGGGCGCGTATTCCAGAGAAGTGTGCTCAAAGCGGATGGCGCCGGTGGCAACCACCACGTCGCCGGCTTTTACGTCCAGGTCGATGCCGCCGCAGGTACCCACGCGAATAAAGGTGTCCGCGCCGATGTTGTGCAGTTCTTCCATGGCAATGGAGGCGGAGGGTCCGCCGATGCCGGTGGAGCACACGCTTACCTTTTCGCCCAGCAGCGTGCCGGTGTAGATATTAAACTCCCGGTTGTAAGCCACCTGGTGCGGGTCGTCGAAATAAGAGGCAATGGCGGGGCAGCGTCCCGGGTCGCCGGGAAGAATTACGTAGCGGCCCACGTCGCCGGTGCGGCACTGAATATGAAATTGTAAATCTTCGTGTTTAATCATAAGTATATCTCCGCAGGCAAAAACCGGGCCCGAAGGCCCGGAAATGCGTTTATTTTGATTTGACGTAAGGTTTTCCGTTGGCGGAAGGAACACGGGACTTTCCTACGAACAGAATCAGCACAATAACCGTGAACACGTAAGGAATCATGGACAGGATGTGCATGTTGACCCCGGAGGATCCGCCGAGAACGATTTTCAGACCGGAGCAGAATCCGAAGAGCAGGCAGCCCAGCATTGCGCCCTGGGGCTTGAACTTTCCGAAGATAACTGCCGCGATGGCAATAAAGCCCTGACCGACGATGGAAATCGGACGGAACTGGTTGGAGGTTGCCATGGTAACGCAGGCACCGCCCAGTCCTGCCAGGAAGCCGGAAATGCACACGCAGAGGAATCTGGTGGCAATTACGTTGATGCCCAGGGTTTCGCAGGCCTGAGGATGTTCGCCGCAGGCACGCAGCCGCAGACCGAACTTGGTTTTATAGAAGATGAAGGCAACCACGGCCACCAGAACGAATACCAGGTAAGTGGATGCGTAGGTGCCGAACACGTTGTCCATAAATCTGCCGAAGGTGGTGCTGGTGTCGAAGACGCCCCGGAACAGTACCGGAATTCTCTGCTCTGCAGACAGCGGAATGGTATCCGTGGAGTCGAAGAGCGCTCTGGCGATCAGGATGGAGATTCCCGGGCCGATCATGTTGATGGCGGTACCGGAAATGGTCTGATCTGCACCCAGGATGACGGTGGCCAGTGCATGGAGTGCACCGAAGAGAGCGCCTGCAAGACCCGCGGAAAGGAAGCCGATCAGCGGATTGCCGGTAAAGTAGGCCACGGTGGTGCCGGTAAAAGCGCCCACGGTCATCATACCTTCAATACCGATGTTGACCACGCCGGATACTTCGGAGAAACAGGAGCCCAGAGCTGCGTACAGCAGAGCCGGAGTATAAATAAGTGTGGCATAGAGAATAACGCCGAATTCACTGATAAAGTTGCTCATTACTCTTTGCCTCCTTCTGTCTTAGCAGTATTCTTTCTGGCAAATCTGGCCTTCAGATATTTCAAATTGGAGAAGATCACGGAGATGGCGATGAAGAATACCACGGTACCCACGATCACGTTGACCAGCTGGGTGGGTGCGCCCACCAGGTTCAGCTTGCTGCCGCCGTACATCAGAGAACCGTAGAACAGTCCGGCCACCAGAACGCCGAAGGGGTTGGAGCATCCGATGAGGGACACTACAATACCGGCAAAGCCGTAGCCTTCCTGGGAGGAGAAGATGGAGATTCTTCCGCCCATGCCCATGAGCTGCAGTGCGCCGCCCAGTCCTGCCATGGCGCCGGAGATGGCCAGTGCCAGCATGATGGAGCGGTTTACGTTGATGCCGCCGTATTCCGCTGCGTTCTTATTAAATCCTACCGCCTTGAGCTCGTAGCCAAGGCTGGTCTTTTCGATGATGAACCATACCACGAACATCATCAGAACGGCCACCAGGATGCCCCAGTTGGCTGTGGGGCAAAGTCCCAGCTTAGCAATGAATTCGTTGGAGAACATGGTTCTTGCATTGTCTGCAATATTCTTGGTGGCTTCCGCGCTGCCTTCGTTATGAATGGCCGCAAAGCCTGCAATAAAGTTGGACAGATAGAAGGCAATCCAGTTGAACATAATCATGGAAAGAACTTCGTTGATGCCCCACTTGATCTTCAGGATGCCTACGATGACGCCCCAGAGTGCGCCGCCCAGCATTGCCGCAATAAAGCACATCGGAATGAGCAGGATGCTGGGAATGTTCGGGCAGAGGATTCCCACCACGCAGGCGGCCATGGAGCCTACCACGAACTGTCCTTCGCAGCCGATGTTGAACACGCCGGTACGGAAGGAGAAGGCCACGGAAAGGCCTGTCATAATGTAGGGTGTGGCGTATACGATTACGTAGGAAATACCCTTCAGACTGGTAAAGGAAGCGAAGAGCTTGCCGTAAGCTGCGCCTACGGAAATGTTCAGGGCCACCAGGAAGAGTGCGCCTACCACGAATCCCAGGATGATGGAGAACAGGATGTGGATGAATTTGTTGTCGGAAATCATTTCCAGGATGCTTTTTTTCTTATTCATGTGTTCCGCCTCCTGCCATCAGAAGTCCAAGCTGCGCTTCGGTCCAGCCGTCCTTGTGATCCAGGCTGTCCACGATGCTGCCGTCAAAAATAACGTCTATTACGTCGGAAAGGCTCATAACTTCATCCAGTTCGAAGGAAACCAGAAGAACCGCCTTGCCCTTGTTTCTCTGCTCCACGATGTACTTGTGCACATATTCGATGGCGCCTACGTCCAGACCTCTGGTGGGGTTGACCGCAATCAGAAGGTCCTTGTCGTTCTGCACTTCTCTGGCGATGATAACCTTCTGCTGGTTGCCGCCGGAGAGAGTGCCCGCCGGACGCTTTTCGCTGCCGGAAGGACGGATATCGTACTTCTCCACGGATTTCACCGCATAGTCGGAAATTACGTCCCGCTGCAGCAGCTTCTTTTTGGAGAACGGTTCCTTCTCGTAGTTCTGAAGAATCATATTGTCTTCCACCGGGAACTCCAGAACCAGTCCGTGCTTCTGACGGTCTGCCGGAATACTGGAAACCCCGTGTTCAAAACCGAAATGAGGCGGCTTGTTGAAGATATCCACGCCGTTGACAGTAATTTCGCCGGACTTGGCCTTCTTTAAGCCGGTGATGATTTCCACCAGCTCGGTCTGTCCGTTGCCGTCCACGCCGGCGATACCCACGATTTCGCCCTGCCGTACCTGCAGATTCAGTCCCTTTAAGATTTCTACGCCGCGGTAGTCGTCTGCGTGCAGGTCCTTTACGCTCAGGACCACGTCGCCCGGTTCCTGCTCCGGCTTTTCCACTTCAAAGTTGACCGCACGGCCTACCATCATGCTGGCCAGATCGTTTTCGGTAACCTTGGAAACGTCCACGGTATCGATGTACTTGCCCAGACGGATGATGGTGCAGTAGTCTGCGGAAACCTTGATTTCCTTCAGCTTGTGGGTGATGATGATAATGCTCTTGCCGGATGCGGTAAGATTCTGCATGATGTCGATCAGGTCGATGATTTCCTGCGGAGTCAGGGAGGAGGTAGGCTCGTCCAGAATCAGAATTTCGGCGCCGCGGTAGAGAGCCTTCAAAATTTCCACTCTCTGCTGCATGCCCACGGAAATGTCTTCGATTTTTGCATCCGGATCGATGTCCAGGCCGTAGCGCTGGGACATTTCCACCACCTTTTCCCGGGCGGTTTTCATGTCCACGGTAACACCCTTCATGGGTTCGGTGCCCAGAACGATGTTCTCGGTTACGGTAAAGGGCTGTACCAGCATAAAGTGCTGGTGCACCATGCCGATGCCCGCGTTGATGGCATCCTTCGGTGAGTTCATTTCAATTTTCTTTCCGTTGACGATAATGTCGCCGGAGGTGGGCTTTAAAAGTCCGTAGAGCTGGTTCATCAGGGTGGACTTTCCGGCGCCGTTCTCTCCCAGAATGGCGTGAATTTCGCCCTTGTGAACCGTCAGGTTAATACCGTCGTTGGCCGTAAAGTCACCGAATTTCTTTACGATGTTGCGCATCTCGATGACGGCGGTATTCATGTCGATATTTTTGCTCGCCAAAATTTGACCTCCCTATAATGATTTAAAGAAATCTTCCACTTCTGCTGCGTGGCTTCCCAGACAGATGATGTGGTGATTGTTGATGGGGTTGGTGAGGAAGTACGAGAAATCGTCCAGCTGCAGCTTGATCTGAGTTCTGCAGAGCATGTCGGAATACTCGTGGGGCAGGATCTGTCCTTCCTGGACGTGCCAGCGGCCGATTTCGCCGTCGCACTTGAAGATGGTGCAGGGAACTTCTTCGAAAGTGCCCTGAACGGCCACACCGATGCCGGATTCGAAGTGGGTGTTGAGGGTAAATTCCTTCAGCATGTTCACCGGAATGGTGCAGTGGGCGAATACTGCAGTGCCTGCCGCGGTATCGAAGCGGGAGGGATTGCAGAGGAAGCAGGGCTGACCGGTAACGGTTCCCAGCACTGCCATGGACAGCAGGGACGGTACGTCGCCTTCGCAGCCGCCGTAGATGCCTTCCGCATTCAGGATGGCCAGAGCCAGGCAGCCGGTGGTGCAGACCGTATCCAGAAGGTCGAAGCAGCGGATCGTAATCGCTGCCAGATTATATTTTTCGCAGAGGCGCTTGGTGGCTCCGTAAACCCAGAGAGCCTTCTCCACCTCCTGCGGGTCAAAGTCCTTCGTTTTCAGAAGGGCTGTATATTCGTTTTCGGTATATTCTTTTTTATTGATTTCGTCGATGAGCTCCTGAATATCGATGGATACGAAGCCCATGCCCAGTTTTTCCTTTACTTTTTCCGGAGAAAAGCTGCTGGCAATGAGCCAGTCGGAGGGTGCTCCGATGCAGCCGTAATTCTTTCCGGCAAGTTCTTTTTTCACCCTGCGGATATTGCGCAGGGATTTGATTCTTGCGGCAACCTTTTTTACGTCGCCGTGAATGATTTCTCCGCTTCCGCCGTGGGTGTTCAGGAAGCTGAGGATTTCCATGGAGGCAGCCAGAGAATTGCTGTCGCCGCTGGTAAGAATGCAGCAGGGACGGTCCTTTACGGCGTCGAATATTTCCAGGAAATATCCTTCACTTCCGCCGGATGCCACGTAAAGCAGCGCAAAATCGTCTTCGATATATTTGTCTAAATCAACGAGCCGAAATTCTTCTCCCAGTTCCGCTTCCAGAGCCCCGATAAAGGAAGCCATATTTTCATCCGTAATCTGGGTAAGCGTGCTTTTGATCCTGTAAAAATCCAACATGGGACGGTCCTTTCTAAAAAATAAGGAGCTACCCTGAAAGAGCAGCTCCTTACGTGCATTTTTATTTTACTGAAGGGTGAACTGCGGAACTTCTGCTGTTGTTGTCGGAACAGTAAGCTTTCCGTCAATGATGTCCTTCTTGGCCTGTTCTACTACTGCGAGAACTTCTGCCGGGATGTGATCTCTGGTCGGAGCAAGGTCTACGCCGCCGTTCTTGAGGTCATACATATGAACACCAGCTGTGAATGTGCCGGCCTTAACTGCCTTTGCGATGTCCTGAGAAGCTGTGTCAACTCTCTTCATAGCAGAGGTAATTACGTGGTTCGGAGCAAGGATGGACTGGTCGGTGTCAACGCCGATTGCCCAAACGCCCTTTTCGTCGCAGGTGCTGATAACGCCGATTCCGGTGCCGCCAGCTGCGTGATAGATAACGTCTGCACCCTTGGTGATGAAGTCGGTAGCAGCTGCGGAGCCGCCAGCGATGTCGCCAAAGTTGTTAGCATTGTACTGAAGAACCTGTGCTTCCGGGCATGCTGCGAGAACGCCTGCAATGTAGCCGATACCGAAGAGGTTCATGGAATCGGATACCATACCCTGAACGTATCCAACGGTCTTGCTCTGTGTTACGGAACCTGCAACAAGTCCTACCAGGTAGGAAGCTTCCTGCTGTGCGAACATAAGGCAAGCAACGTTCGGGAGTTCGATGCTGCTGTCATCGATGATAGCGAACTTCTGATTGGGGTTAGCTGTTGCAGCTTCCTTGGTTGCGTCTGCCAGCATGTAGCCTACGCAGATGATCAGGTCGTATCCCTCGTCGATGAAGGTGTTGATGTTGGTCTTATAGTCAGCGTCTGTCTTGGATTCGAGGTACTTTACTTCGAATGTGGGGTCTTCCTTTGCAAGAGCCTGAAGACCTTCCCAGGAAGTCTGGTTGAAGGACTTGTCGTTAACGCCGCCGACGTCTGTAACCATACCGATTTTGGTTGTTGCAGGCTTTTCCGGTTCCGGATCTTTCTTGCCGCATGCTGCAAGGCAGAATACCATGCAGAGTGCAAGAACTACTGCTAATACTTTTTTCATTTGTGTTTCTCTCCTTTTATCTTTTCAAAGATAATTAATAAACAAAACTAAAGGGCATATGCCCATAGCCTAATAATTTTATCATTCTGCGCCATTCCAGGCAAGGGGTTTAACGCAGAATTGCCCCAAGAAAGCTCCCGGATTTTTCGCAGACCGGCGTTTCGCCGAAATATTCCAGCACCGCGGCGGACAAATCCGCAAAGCTGCTGCGGGTTCCCAGGTTGACCCCGGCCTTTACCCGGCTGCCGTAAATCAGCAGCGGCACATATTCCCGGGAATGGTCCGTGGAAGCCGTGGAGGGGTCACAGCCGTGATCTCCGGTAATGAAGAGCAGATCGTCTTCCCGGAGCCTGGGCAGAAGTTCTCCCAGCTGCCGGTCGAAGGCGGTGGCTGCCGCTGCGTAGCCCGGGGCGTCGTTGCGGTGACCGTAGGTCATATCGAAGTCCACCAGGTTCACAAAGCAGAGACCCTCGAAGTCCCGGTCGGCCAGTTCCAGGGTTCTGGCCATGCCCTCGTCGTTGTTTGCGGTGCGGGTGCCTTCGGTCAGGCCCTTGCCCGCGAAAATATCGTAAATTTTGCCTACAGAGATTACATCCAGGCCTTTTTCCTTCAGCACGTCCAGCATGGTGCGGCCCGGTTCCAGCGAGAAATCGTGACGTCTGCTGGTGCGGGTGAAGGGCCACTCCCCTTCAAAGGGCCGGGCAATGACTCTGCCCACCCCGTGGGGACCCTGCAGAATGCCCCGGGCGATTTCGCAGTAACGGTACAGCTCCTCCACGGGCACGATGCTCTCGTGGGCCGCAATCTGCAGCACGCTGTCCGCCGAGGTGTAGACGATCAGCTTGCCGGTGCGCAGATGCTCTTCGCCGTAATCCTTGATCACCTCCGTGCCGGAATAGGGCTTGTTGCAGAGAATGCCCCTGCCCGTCTTTTCGGAAAGTTCCTGCAGAATTTCTTCCGGAAAACCCTCCGGATAGGTGGGGAACGGATGATCCGAAATCAGGCCCGCCATCTCCCAGTGACCCGTGGTGGTGTCCTTGCCTTCCGAGGCCTCCGCCATGCGGCAGAATGCCCCCAGAGGATGGTCCTCCGGCGAAGAATCGAAAGCGCTCTGCACATCAGAACCCAAACCATCCGCCAGCACGGACTTTCCGCGCTCCGCTTCCGGCGGGTTTACCCCGTCGATATTGAAAAGACCCAGTTTTTTCAGATTGGGGCAATCGAATTCCGGCAGATACCGGATGGCACCCAGGGTGTTGCTTCCTTCGTCGTTCCATTTGTATGCGTCCGGCAGCTCGCCGATGCCGAAGCTGTCCAGCACGATAATAAATACTCTTTTGCTCATAATGCCTCCCGGCGGTTTCCCGCCGCATCC
>JAZUDB010000008.1:0-5129 GCA_045639385.1 Anaerovoracaceae bacterium
TGTCCCGAATTATTGTATCACAAAAGAGAAAAGGAGAGGACCTATGAATACATTTACCGTTACGATTTTGAACAATGACCAGAAAATTCAGGTCGAAGAAGGCAAGGACCTTCTGGAAGTTGTACAGGAAGCCAAGCAGGAACTGGACGCACCCTGCGGCGGTCAGGGAAAATGCGGAAAGTGCAAAGTCCTGATCGACGGCGTAGAAGCGCTGGCCTGCCAGACCAAAGTTGACCGCGATATGGTCGTAACCCTGCCCGACAAGGCAGAAAACGCCATCCTTACCGAAGGCATCGTGGCCACCACCACCCCGGACGGAAGCAATAAATACGTGCTGGCATTCGATATCGGCACCACCACCGTGGTTGCTTATCTGCTGAACGGCGAAACCGGTGAACAGATGGCCACCGCCAGCGTACTCAACCCGCAGACCACCTACGGCGGCGACGTGATCGCCAGAGTACAGTACCAGATTACCAACCCGGAAAGCACCGAGCTGAAGGAATGCATCCGCACTGCCATGCAGGCACTGGCCAGAGAAGCTGCCAACAAGGGCGGCATTGCCGTAGAAGACATTACCCTGGTCACCATGGTAGGCAACACCGCCATGCACCATCTGATGATGGGCATCGACCCCAAGAGCCTCACCACCCCGCCCTACATGCCCAAGGTTTACGAAAAGCTGTCCCTGCCCCTCCACGATGTTCTGCCGATTTTCCCCGCAGGCGAATTCCGCGCACTGCCCAACATCGCAGGCTTTGTAGGCGCAGACACCGTGGGCTGCATGCTGGCCACCCGGTTTGATAAATTCGAAAACAATACCCTGATGATCGATATCGGCACCAACGGCGAAATGGTCATCGGCAACAAAGACAGACGCATCTGCTGCTCCACCGCTGCAGGCCCGGCCTTCGAAGGCGCCAGAATTTCCATGGGTATGAGAGGTGCTTCCGGCGCCATCGACCACTGCGAATGGAAGAACGGTACCGTGGAATACCACGTCATCGGTGACGTAACACCCATCGGCATCTGCGGATCCGGTGTTCTGGACCTGATTGCCGCCCTGCTGGACGCAGGCATCATCAACTGGAGAGGCAAGCTGGACACCGACACCTACTACATGTACACCGACGAATCCTCCGGCGCAGAACGCAAAATGTTCTACTACCAGATTCCGGGAACCGACGTTAAACTGACCCAGCAGGACGTCCGCGAAATCCAGCTGGCCAAGTCCGCTATCCGCTCCGGTATTGACCTTCTGATCAAGAACCTGGGCATCCAGACCGACGACGTACAGGACATTCTTCTGGCCGGTGCCTTCGGCAACTACATGAGCCCGAAAGCCGCCTGCAGAATCGGCCTGATTCCGCCCTCGCTGCTCTCCAAGATCAAGAGCATCGGCAACGCCGCCGGCGAAGGCTCCAAGCTGGCCGCCCTCAACATCGAAGAGTTCGAGTATGCCGGAAAGCTCCACGAAGGCGTAGAATTCCTCGAGCTGGCCTCCCTGCCCGAATTCATGAGCATGTACGGAACCAACCTGAACTATCCGAAGCAGAACATGTCCATGGAAGAAGAGGACGACGATTAGTCCGCCGCCCAGGGCATTGCCCCGCAAATAAAAGACATCAAAAAAGGGACCCGAAGGTCCCTTTTTTATTTTTTCCATCGCAGCACCACGCTGTCCGCTTTGGGCTGCAGCGTTCCTATTCCTGTGCCAGGTAGTGAATTCTGGAGTACTTGTAGAGTTCTTCCAGGAATGCTTCGCTGGTGTTGGCAATCTTGGAGGTTACGAGGCAGGGCTTGCCCGGTTCGCAGTAATGATCGACAATAAATCTTGCTGCTTCTCTTGCAGATTCGTCGTTGGAATAATCATAGCCCAGTTCGTCTGCCGGAATCTGGATGATGATCTTGTCGCCCCATTCCTTGTAGAGCTTATCCCAGTCGTTCAGGGTCTGCATCTGCCATGTATCGATGCCTGCTTCTACGAAGATGTTGATTCTGTCTTCGGTGTGACCGCAGGAGTGCAGCTGAACGTAGCAGCCTTTTTCGTGAATGTGATCGCAGATCTTCTTTAAGGACGGCAGGAAGATTTCTCTGGCAACTTCTTCGGAGAAGAACGGAGCCTTCTGTGCGCCCCAGTCATCGTGAAGTGTAAAGATATCAACGGTGGGCCAGTATTCGCAAACCTTGTCTACAACCTGGCAGCCCAGATCGCCCAGAGCGTCCAGCAGTTCCTTCAGTGCGTCTTCCTGATCTTCGTCTACCAGTGCCATGGCAACGTTTACGAAGTCCATGAAGGAGATCAGTCTTTCAAAACCAAAGCCGTTTACCGGAGTCATGTTTACCAGGAATCTGGTGTCGGTGGGATGTGCATCTGCGTCTGCCTGCCAATCCCATTCGTCTACGTTCGGCATCTTGATGGCTGTTTTCCAGTCGTTTACGTCGTCGAACAGCGGGTGTCCGGCTTCGGAGATGGTGCCGCCGGCGGTGGGTTCGAAGATCCACTTTACGCCGAATGCATCAAAGTGTCCGCCTTCTTTGTTCATTCTGGAAAGCTTTTCGTTGTAAACATCACTGTTCAGGCTGCCCATATCGGATACGGTTCCGCACCAGCAGGGCTTCTTGTCCAGGAAAATGGCTCTGCCGTTTTCTCTGTAGGAAATCGGGGTATTGAAAATGGGCATCTGGCCGCGCATCGTCTTCTTGTGGTCAACGACTTTCAGTTCCTGTTCGGAAAACGGGGCTTTCTTTTTCTCTTTTATCATGGTGATCCTCCTAAAAAATATATAATACCATTTAAATCTGTTATTTTGTCCGGGCAATCGCCGCCCGGAAGGCTTTCGGCAAAATCTACGCCGCCGGTTTCTGCGCTGCCTGCTTTGCTTCCTCTTCTTTGATCAGCTTAAAGGCGATAATGCCCAGCGGAATATATACCAGAATGGTCAGCACGTCTGCCGCTGCCTGCGCATAGCAGAGACCTTCCACACCCAGCAGACGGGGCAGCAGATAGATCATGGGAATGAAGCAGTAACCCTGCCGGGACATGCTGGAAATTACGGAGTAACCGCCCTTTCCGGTGGCCGCGAAGAAGGAGTTGATGATCATGCCCACGGTGTGAATGACCAGTGTAGCCGCCTCGGTGCGGATGGTTAAAGCACCGTACTTGTAAATCATTTCGTCCGCTTCGGAGTTAAAGAGTCCGATTAAGGGACGGGCAAAGACAATCAGTATGCTGCCCAGTACCAGACCGCCGATCAGAGCCACCTTTAAGGAGAAGCGGAAGCTTTCCTTGACCCTGTCCATGCGGCCGGCACCCCAGCTGTAGCCCACCACGGGCTGGAAGCCCATGCCGAAGCCCAAGACTGTGGCAAAGGGGAACATCATGATTCTGCCGCCCACGGAAATGGCCGCCAGAAGCGCGGTGGAATAGCTGCCCGCAATGCGGTTCAGAAGAATCATGGAAATTACGCCAAGCAGGGTACGCATGAATCCGGTCATGCCCACGCTGATAACTTCCTTGATGTGCTCCCATTTATATCGGAAAAATTTCAGATTCAGCCTGGTTGCGGCTTTTTTCGCAACGTAGGGGTACAGCAGAATGGCAAAGCTGACCACCTTGGAAATAGCGGTTGCCATGGAGGCGCCTGCAACGCCCAGGTTCAGTTTAAAGATAAAAATCGGGTCAAGAACACAGTTCAGGATGCCGCCGAAACCCAGGCCCATCATGGCAAAGGTGGAAGATCCCTCGCTGCGGAGTATCATGTTCAGAATGGTGCTGGCGATAATAAAAGGAGCTGCGTACAATACGTAGGAACCGTATTCCATGGAGTACTGCTTGCACTCGGGGGTGGCGCCCAGAAAATCCACCAGCGGAGAAAGGATTATCAGACCCACTGCGGTAATCACCGCACCGATCACGAAGCCGGTTACCGTGGAAGTGGTTACAACCCGGTTGGCATCTTCGTCCCGCTTATTGCCCAGAAGACGGGCCACATAGCTGCCTGCGCCGCCGCCGATCAGGGTGGCAACCAGAGAAATCAGTCGCTCAATATTGGAATTGACCCCCACCGCCGCCGTGGCAGCCTTGCCCAGCTGACTGACAAAGTAGGTATCTACAATATTATAAAAAGTGGTAATCATCTGCGCGATGATGGACGGACCCGCCATTTTGAAAATCAGCGGTTTTACCGGTTCTGTACCTAAAAATTCTCTGTTGCTCTGCGCCATAAATCTTTCTCTTTTCAAATTTACAAGTATTCTATTTATTTTATCTTATTTGAAAAGAGATGAACAGTATCATTTTACACAAAAAAAGGAAGGCTTTTGCCTTCCTTTCTGCATGGTCGAGGTGACTGGATTTGAACCAGCGGCCTTTGCGTCCCGAACGCAACGCTCTCCCAAACTGAGCTACACCTCGATGTTTTGCACTTGGTATTTTAATGCTAATATTCTAACTGTGTCAAGAAAAGAAAAAGGTGCATATGCACAAAGTACACATGCACCAGAACTGCTTTTTTTTAAAGGCCAAGTCCAAAATTGTCCTTAACCCTTTTAACTGTCTTTTCTGCTATTGCAGAAGCTCTTTCTGCACCATCTTTAAGTGCATCGATGAGTTCCTGTGAATTTCTGATTTCTTCATAGCGGCTCTTTACTGGAGAAAGTGCATCAACTACTACTTCGACAAGGTCCTTTTTAAGTGTTCCGTAGCCCTGTCCTTCGTATTCCTTAACCAGCTTGTTAACTGTCTTTCCTGAGAATGCACTGTATATATCAAGAAGGTTGGATACGCCTGGCTTTTCCTTGATGCTGTAGCGGATTACTCCTTCGGAATCTGTAGTTGCACTCATGATAGCCTTCTTGATCTTGTTTGGTTCATCAAGAAGATTTATCCTGCTCTTTTCGTTCGGGTTGGATTTGCTCATTTTTGCTGTCGGATCGTCCAAAGACATTACCCTTGCACCGGATTTCATAAATCTTCCGTCCGGAACTACAAAGGTTTTTCCGTACTTATTGTTTACACGGATAGCTATGTTTCTGGCAAGCTCTATGTGCTGCTTCTGATCGTTTCCTACAGGAACAACATCGGTATCGTAGAGCAGAATGTCGGAAGCCATGAGCACCGGATAGTC
>JAZUDB010000009.1:0-6459 GCA_045639385.1 Anaerovoracaceae bacterium
AAATCTCCGCCCTCGGTGTGCTTCAGGTGCGCTCTGCCGGCAACCAGGGTGATTTTCACGTCGGTAAGGGGTGCGCCCGTCAGCACGCCCGCATGCCGGTATTCCGCCAGATTGTACAGGATCAGGCGCTGCCAGTTCCGGTCCAGCAGGTCCTCGCTGCAGGCCGTTTCCAGCACCAGACCGGAGCCGGGCTCCAGGGGTTTCAGCAGCAGATGGACCTCCGCATAGTGACGCAGGGGCTCAAAATGCCCCACGCCTTCCACGGTGTCCCGAATGGTTTCTTTATATACAACCCGGCCTTCCTCGATGGACACGTCCATATCCAGCCGGTCTTTGATCATCTCCGTCAGCACTTCCGTCTGCACCTGCCCCATGAGCTGGGCCTGAATTTCCCGCACCGCAGGATTCCAGACGATGTGCAGCAGCGGATCTTCCTCTGCCAGCATCAGAAGCTTCTTGTACGCCACGTTGTCGTCGGTGCCGTCCAGCACCCGGATCCGGTAGGTCAGAACCGGCTCCAGAGAGCTTTCGGTCTGATCCTTTTCAAAACCGAAGCCTTCTCCGGCAAAAGTATTTTCCGGACCGCATACCGCACAGACACATCCGGCATCCGCCCGATCCGCCGCCTCAAATTTGCTGCCGGAGTAAAAACGGATCTGGGTCACCTTCTCTTCTTTCAGAAGTTCCCGCACCGCCAGACTGCCGCCGGTAATCTTCAGCCAGGTAAGCCTGGTGCCCTGGCCGTCCCGGGTAATCTTAAAACACTTTGCACCGAATTCCGCCGGATACCGGGGACAGACCGTGTACTTTGCAAAGCCCTCCAGAAATTCGTCGATGCCCGTCAGTTTCAGGGCAGATCCCCGGTACATAGGCACGATTTCCCGGTCCAGGATCATCTGCCGCAGGGTTTCGTCGGACACGCCGCCGGTCTCCAGATATTCCTCCATGGCAGCTTCCGAGCAAAGCGCAATGTTTTCCGCCAGGGCTTCCGGGTCCGGATTGCCGAAATCCACCCAGTTTCCGGGAAGCTTCGGCGGAGGACATTCGATGTCGGTTTTATTGACAAACACGAACATGGGAATGCGATGTTTTTCCAGCAGCTCCAGCAGCAGCCGGGTGTGTGCCTGGATCCCGTCCGGTGCAGAAATTACCAGAACGGCGTAATCCAGTACCTTCAGTGTCCGCTCCATTTCCGCGGAAAAATCCACGTGACCCGGGGTATCCTGCAGATAGACTTTCTTTCCGGGCAGTTCAAATACCGCCTGCTTGGAAAAGATGGTAATCCCCCTGCTCTTCTCCTGCCGGTCCGTGTCCAGAAAAGCGTCCTTGTGGTCCACACGTCCCAGTGTCCGGGTTTTTCCGGTCTTATATAAAATTGCTTCCGTCAGCGTGGTTTTGCCCGCGTCCACGTGGGCCAGCACGCCTGTTACAAGATTTTTCATACGCTGCATTATATCATAAAAACGCCGGGCATCATACCCGGCGCTTTTGGTGTTGAAATTATTTGCAAGTGAAAGGAGAATATCTTACAAAGAAGTGATTGTGATGAACACCTGTCTTTATTCGATGCTGATGTAATGCTTCTGTTCCACCTTCGGCTGAACTTCCACCTTCGGTACGGTCAGATTCAGGACGCCGTTTTCGAACTTTGCCTTGATATCTTCCTGCTTCAGGTCTTCGCCTACGTAGAAGCTTCTGCTGCTGGTTCCGTAAAAACGTTCTCTGCGGATGTACTTTCCGTTCTGGTCCTTTTCATCGCTGTTCAGAGAAGAAACCGCCTTAATGGTCAGGACACCGTCCTTAAGCTCTGCAGTAACGTTTTCCTTCGAAATGCCCGGCAGTTCCACCGCCAGTTCGTAAGTAGTGTCAGTTTCCTTTATGTCTGTCTTCATTACGCTGCTTGCGGAACTGAAGCTTGTCATCGATTTTCCCGGACGCATAAAGTCGTCGAAAATGTCATCAAATAAGTTGTTTCTGAAAATGCTCGGATATAACATATTGTTTACCTCCTTATGAAATCTTTTTCATCTATCCCAAGGGGCCCCTTTTGTACGCCCTTGTCTTTCCCTTTAGACAAGTATGTTATACTACAGTTGTTAGCACTCGTCAATAGTGAGTGCTAACAAAATTCATTTTTTTCAAAAAAAAAATGCCTCCCCATGGGGGGAAGCACGAAAAAAAGACAAATCTGCCGGCTTTTTTACTTAATAATATCCTTTACATCGAAACGAATCACCTTTTTCAGTTCATCCAGAGACAATTTCACATGATATCCGACCTTTCCGCCGCTGAACAAAATGGTCTCGCATTCCGCAGCGGACGTATGCACCACGGTCCGGAAGAACTTTTTCATGCCCACGGGAGAGCAGCCTCCGTGCACGTAGCCGGTCAGGGGCAGCAGTTCCTTCTGGGGAAGCATCTCGATGTTTTTCTCTCCCACCGCAGCCGCAGCTTTTTTCAGATCCAGTTCTTCCGCTACCGGAATAACGAACACGTAGTGCTCCCCGGATTTTCCCACGGTGACCAGTGTCTTAAATGCCATTTCCGGTGCCACATCCAGTTTTTCCGCCACTTCGGTGCCGGACAGCGCGTGATCGGTTTCAAAAGAATATGCCTTATACACAGCCTTCTTCTGATCCAGAATGCGCATTACATTTGTTTTTTCTATGCCTTTTGCCATGACTTTTCCTTGTGCGTACTCACAAACAGTGCAATAATATGGGTGATAATACTAAAATTACGGAGGTAAACTATGATTATTTCTCTTTTACTCGGTGCTTTAGCCGGATATCTCGGCTCCCTCATTATGAAAACAGGTGACAGACCCATCTGGCAGTACCTGGTATTCGGTATTCTGGGCGGATTCGTTGCAGGATTCCTTCCCTTCACCGGAATTCTCGGCTATGCAGCAGATGTCGCCGGCGCATGCCTGGTAATCTATCTTGCAGACAAATTCCTGAAGTAAAGCAAAAACGAAAGCACAAAGTGACCCCCCGCGAGGGGTCATTTTTTTATCTAGAGCTCCGTCTGCATGTAAACGTGGCCGTCCTCCAGGGAATGCCACTCCAGATGATTTCCCTCCAGGGTCATAAAGCTGCAGCAGGAACCGCCCTTGGGAATGCCCACGGAACCCGGATTGCAGTAGATATAGTCGATATGATTTTCGCAGGCGGGCACGTGGGTATGCCCTGTCAGCAGAACGTCCACCCCCAGAATGGGCGGCAGATGTCCGCAGTTGTAGCGGTCGCCGTGGGTGGCAAAATAGCATTTCCCGCCCTCCGCGAAGATAAAATACTCCGCCTTGCAGGGAAATTCCAATACCTTCTGGTCCACGTCGCTGTCGCAGTTGCCCCGGGCGGAAAGAATCTCCGCGGCATGGCGGTTCAGCATCTCATAGACCCGCTTTACGTCGTAGCTGCCGGGCAGATCGTTGCGGGGGCCGTGATACAGAAGGTCCCCCAGAAGCACCAGCCGGTCAAAACCGTTGTTTTCGTAATAGGCTATTAATTTTTCGCAGGCCGCGGCATTGCCGTGGATATCGGATGCAATTAAATATTTCATATCGTTTTCCTTTGCTGTACAATAACTGTAAGTATTGTATCACAAAAAACGGAGGGAAAGGTATGAACGAATTTGAAAATGCCATGATGGCAAGAAGAAGCTGCAGAAACTACAAAGACGACCCCATTCCGGAAGACGTTCTGGAAAGAATTCTGACAACCGGAACATATGCACCTACAGGCATGGGCAAGCAGGCCCCGATTATCCTGGCCGTAACCAATAAAGAAGTACGCGACAAGATTTCCGCCCTCAACGCAGGCGTTATGGGAAGCAAGAATGACCCCTTCTACGGCGCACCGGTGGTACTGGTCGTTCTGGCAAACAAGAGTGTGGGCACCTACAAGTACGACGGTTCCCTGGTCATGGGAACGCTGATGAACGCCGCTTATTCCGAAGGCGTTTCCAGCTGCTGGATTCACCGGGCAAAGGAAAGCTTCGAAACCGAAGAAGGCAAAGAAATTCTCAGATCTCTGGGCATCGATCCCGAAGCCTACGAAGGCATCGGAAACTGCATCCTTGGCTATGCAAAGAAGAAGGCCCCGGCCGCAAAGCCCAGAAAAGAAAACTACGTTTACTATATCAAATAAAATCTCCCGATTTAAAAATCCCGGCTCCCCTTTCGGAACCGGGATTTTATATTTTCATGAAAGACTTGTCTACGCTTCCGTTTCCGGTGTCTCTTCCCGGGGCTGCAAGGATGCCTCCATCCGCCGCAGATTGCGCAGGTAAAGGAAAATGACCAGTGCGGTGGACAAAAGATCCGCAACGGGCTGCGCCCAGGCCAGACCGTTTGCACCGATTGCTTTTTTCAGAATGAACAAAGCCGGAATATAGATGAAGCCCTGACGGCTCAGGTTAATAATCAGGGCAGAGGTGGCGGCTCCGGAAGCCTGCAGGGAATTGGTCAGAACAAAGAACAAACCGAACAGAAAGCTTGTGGTCAGCAGAATATGGACAAAATCCACCGCGTAGTCAAAGGCCGCCGGCTGAGTCAGAAAACGCCCTACAATCTGATTCGTAAATAGGTAGCAGGCACCGGTCATCACCGTGCTCAGCCCCAGGGAAAAGATCACGGAAAAACGCATAATCTTCTTGAAGCGGTCCCAGAGGCGGGCGCCCACACAGTAACCCAGCAGCGCCTGAATGCCCTGACCGAAGCCGATACAAATCATTCCGGTAATCATGGTAACCTTGGATGCAACGCCGATGCCGGCGACTGCCATGTCACCGAAAGAAGCCATCTGGCTGTTGTTCACGATTTGGGAAATGCTCATCAAAAGAGACCCCAGCGATGCGGGAACGCCGATTACCAAAACACTTGCACAAACCTTGTCTTTCATCCTGAAATCCCGGGGATGGATGCTGAGCATGGACTTCTTCCGCAAAAAATGCAGCATGTAATAAGCGGCGCCGAAAAGGTTTCCGATGACGGTGGCAATGGCGGCACCTGTAATTTCCCATTTGAAAACGATGATCATAATAGGATCCAGCACCACGTTCAGCAGATTGCCCAGCAGCTGACCCATCATGGCTTTTACCGCCTGCCCCTCCGCACGGAGAATGTTGGAATAGCAGTTTGCCAAAAGAACAACGGGCCCGAAACAGCTGACAACGGACAGGTAAGATTTTGCATATTCATAGGTGTCGGGACTGGTTCCGATTACCCCCAGTACCTTGTCTATGAAAACCTGGAACAGTATGGACATCACCGTTCCCACCACAACGCAGGCCCACATGCAGAAGGAGCAGACCTTTTTCGCATAATCCGCGCGGCCCTCCCCCAGGGCACGGGAAATCACGGAAGTTCCGCCAATACCGAATACGTTTCCCAGGGACATGAAGATCAAAAATACCGGCGTAGCCATGGAAACTGCCGCCACCTGATAATCGTTGTGTGTCATGCCGATAAAAAACGTATCCGCTAAATTATAAATCAGTACCATGAGCATTGCTGCCATGGAAGGTATCGTATTTTTCAAAACCGCTTTCGGTACCGGCGCATTGCGGAATACCTCCAGCTCTTTATTCATTTCCATAAATTTTTCCTTAAATGTTTCTGTCCGGCTGCGCATGCTCTGCCGGTTTATTTACCGGCGCGGATTCCGCCGGTTCATTTTCTCCGTATTCTGCAATCAGTTCCTTATTGACGGCCTTCAGCAGCTTCTCGTAACCCTTCCCGGTAATGAAATCCGCAGCCGCTTCCGGAGAACTGACGATGTTTTCCGCAAAGCGCTTTACGGATGCAAGATTCGTAAAGTTCTTTAAAGTGTCTTTCCAGGCCTTTTCATTGGCTGCAACGGCATCGAATTTGTCTTCCACGACTTTCTTTCCGCTGCCCACCCGGCGTTCGTCCAGAATCAGTTCCAGCATGGCCATTTTGCCCAGAGCTTCCTCGGTTTTCGCGCTCAGAAGATAGGGTTCACCCTTCTTTCCCAGGGACGTACCCGCAAAGGAAGCAATCATTTCCATGGCATCCCGCACATCCGCAGCCAGCTTTGACGCGGCGCCGTCCTCGCCTTTCAGGTATTCCACCCGGTTTCTGTACTCATTTGCAAAGCGTTCTATCTCGTCGGTATGATAATTCTTCTGGTTCTGCTCGCTGACATGGAAAGCTTTTTCCATATCGCCGGCATTGATTTCCGCCTGCATATGCTGGATCTTCGCCTGGCTTCTTACCTTATTCAAAAGATCGACCCGTTTTTCCAAGCTTTCCTTTACCGCATTGACCGCATCCAGACGCTTCTGTTTCCGCGGACTCAAATCCAGGCCCTCTTTGTTCGCAATATACTTCCGGCATTCGCCCAGAATCTTGTTCATCAGTTCCAGGGACTGGTCTCTGTTGGGCACCACGGTGGAATTTGCGGCGGCTTTCAGCCAGTCACCGATATGCTGATATTC
>JAZUDB010000010.1:0-2976 GCA_045639385.1 Anaerovoracaceae bacterium
ATGCCCATAGCCAATTGTTCTTCCGTTGCAGTAAGGACAATTGAAAGCTGTTCTTTTAAGTGAGATTTCGTAAACAACATCTTCAGAAGAAGTATGCGTGATGAAAGAGTCAATGCTTTCGGGTGAAATATTGAACAAAGAAGTGATAAAATTAGTATCAGGATTCATAGGATCCTCCCTTCGTATATGAGTGATAACTTCAACATTGTCATCATAATACGAAGGGTATTTTTTTTACCAACACGATAATTTAGAGTTTACCAACACAGAACGGAAATGATCGAAAAATCGCCAACACGATTATTTAGAGCTCACGCTCACCAACACCAACACGAAAATTTAGAGCGCCTAAACTATTAAAATGTCATATTTGCCGCAAACACGGCCTATACCAAAACCGGGAGCCGCAAAACGCCGACTCCCGGTTTTTTATTGTCTTTCGTATGTTACTGCGGCTGTGCTTCCAGCTGTGCGGACGTCATCAGGGTCACGTAGGCAGTGTTTTCCTCGCCGCCCCGCAGATAGGTAACTTCCACGATGTCGCCGGACTTATAGTTCACCAGCAGAGAATACATCTTGTTCATGGTGCCCACGGCCTTGCCGTCCACCGCGGTAATAATATCTTTTTCCTTCAGGCCGGCTTCTTCCGCACCGCCGCCTTTGGTAATGCCTGCAATGTAAATACCCGTGGAGGAACCGTAGTACTGCTCCAGCGCTTCCTTGCTGACGCTGGTCTGTTCTTCGATGCCGATGGCGGTAATGCCCAGATATACGCGCTCAAAGCTGCCGGTTTCCTCGATCTGCTGAATGATCGGTTTGACCACATTGATGGGAATGGCAAAGCCCATGCTCTCGCCGTCGGATGCCTTGGCGGAGGCAATGCCCACCACCTGGCCCTTGGAATTGAGCAGCGGTCCGCCGGAGTTGCCGGAATTGATGGCCGCGTCGGTCTGCAGCAGGCCTTCCATGGTGGTGCCGGAAGAATAGCTGTCGTTGGAAACCGTAATGGTCCGGTTCTGTCCGCTGATAATGCCCTGAGACATGGAACGTTCAAAGGTCAGGCCCAGCGGGTTGCCGATGGCTGCCGCGTAGGATCCGATCTTCAGCTCGTCGGAATTGCCCAGTTCCGCCGCCTTCAGGCCCTCTGCCTCGATCTTCAGAACCGCCAGGTCCAGAGTGGAATCGCTCCAGAGCACCTTGCCTTCCACCTCTTCGCCGCCGTAAAGACTGATGCGGATGGTCTTGTATTCACCGTCATTCACCACGTGGGAGTTGGTAATCACGTAGCCGTCTTCGTCCACGATAAAGCCGGTGCCCACGCAGGAAGTTTCCTGAGTCCGCGGAGAACCGCCGCCGCCCCAGTTAAAGAAATAGTCATAAATGCTGGAGCCGAAACTGGCCTCGTACACCGTGGTAACGCTGACCACGCTGGGCATTACCTTGTCCGCAATGGCCTCTGCCAGAGTGTAATCTCCGCTGACGGTAATGTTCAGGTTGCCTTCCGGGTCCAGCGTACCGATCACGCTTCCGTCCGGGGAAACGTAATTTACGGTCCGGGCCTCCTGCTGCTCCTGCAGCTGTCCGCCGGTTTCCTGCGTCTCTTTTTTCAGTAATTTGTTCGCCAGTACCGCACCGCCGAAGCCTGCCCCGAAGCTGACAACCATTGCCAGAACCAGGACCCAGGCCAGTGCTCTTTTGCTGTTTTCCATTCTTCTTCGCCTTCTTCGCCTATATCGTATATATGGGACTGATGCTGTCCCGCTTCAGGGTTTCCACCGCGGTTTCTCTGCCGGTGCAGAAGCCCCTGGATTCCAGTATATTATTTACCGTTGCCATGGCCATCTCCGGAAAATTGTTTTCCTTGGAAAGATGAGCCAGCAGCACCTGCCGGTTTTTCACGCAGCCCCGGGTCATCAGATCCAGCTGCAGCACCTGCGCCAGTGCCTCCGCCGCCGCTTCGTTGGAAAGGTGACCCTCGTTGCTTAAGATCCGCTGCTTTAAAAACCATGGATAGCGTCCGATGCGCAGCATGCTTACGTCGTGATTGGCCTCCAGCACCAGAATGTCCGCCTTCTGCATAAAGGAGAAGCACTCCGGGGTAACGTAGCCCGTGTCCGTAATAATGGAGATGCACTTGCCGTCTTTACAAAAAGAGTAGCCGGAGGGGTCTGCCGCGTCATGAGAAAGGGGAAAGCTGGTAACTTCGATGTCCCCCACCGCAAAGCGCTGACCGGTGGCGATAATGTTTGCGCCTGCCGGAAGATTTTCGCTGTACACTGCCTCCAGGGTCTTTTCGTTGGCAAAGATCTTCGCCCCTTTTTTCGCCAGCACGTTCAGGCCCTTGATGTGGTCCGAGTGCTCGTGGGTAATCAGTACCGCGTCGGGCAGTGTGGTCATATTCAGACTGCAGAGCCTTTCGGAAATCTGCTTTCCGGAAATGCCCGCATCCACCAGTATTTTTGTGGTCTCCGAAGCCACCACGTAGCAGTTGCCGCTGCTGCCGCTGGCCAGAGAACAAAGCCCCAATGTCATCGGATGCTCCTTTATTATTGACTTTGAATGTGAAGAAAATATGTTAGAATGGTAAAAGATATTGTACTATATTTCGCGGAAAGAGTTAACAGGAGAGATCATCTTGGCCAAGATTGTAAATATTTATACCGACGGAGCCTGCTCCGGCAATCAGAACGAAGAAAATATCGGCGGCTGGGGCTGCGTGCTGGAGTTTGCCGGCAGAGAAAAAGAGCTCTGCGGCGGCGAGCTGAACACCACCAACAACCGCATGGAGCTGACCGCCCTGAACCGGGCCCTCTACGCCTTAAAAGAAAAAGAGCTGCAGATCAATATTTACTCCGACAGCTCCTACGTCATCAATTGTTTTAAAAACGGCTGGCACCTTTCCTGGCAGAAAAACGGCTGGAAAAATTCCAAAAAACAGCCCGTGGAAAACCAGGATCTGTGGCAGCAGCTGCTGGG
>JAZUDB010000011.1:0-4966 GCA_045639385.1 Anaerovoracaceae bacterium
GGCGTAAAGGGTTTTGCCACGGACGCGCTGCCGGAGAACTATTCCTACGTTTATACCTGCGGTCCGGAACCCATGCTGAAGGCGGTATATAAGGCCGCAAAAACATCCGGACAATTCAGTTTTGAAGAACGCATGGGCTGCGGATTCGGTGCCTGCATGGGCTGCAGCTGCAAAACGATCACCGGATACAAACGCATCTGCAAAGACGGTCCGGTACTGGAAAAGGAGGAGATTTTATGGGAAGATTAAGTGTAAATCTCTGCGGCATCGAGCTGGACAACCCGGTAATCCCGGCTTCCGGCACCTTCGGTTACGGCTATGAATTCGCCGAACTTTACGATATCAACTGCCTGGGTAGCTTTTCCTTTAAGGGAACCACAAAGGATCCCCGCTTCGGAAATCCCACGCCCCGTATTGCGGAATGTACCGCGGGCATGATCAACGCGGTGGGTCTGCAGAATCCGGGTGTGGAAAAAGTGATCTCCGAAGAACTGCCCAAACTGAAAAAAGTTTTTCATAAGCCGGTTATGGCTAATGTCAGCGGCTTTTCCATAGAAGAATACGTGTATACCTGCGCCAGACTGGACAAAGAAGAGCAGGTTGGCTGGCTGGAAGTCAACGTAAGCTGCCCCAACGTACACGGCGGAGGCATGGCTTTCGGCACGGATAAATGTGCGGCAGCCTCTGTGGTAAAGGCGGTAAAGGAAGTAACAACCAAACCGGTAATCATTAAGCTTTCGCCCAACGTCACCGACATTGCGGAGATCGCGGCGGAATGCGAGAAGGCGGGAGCCGACGGCATCAGCCTGATCAATACGCTGCTGGGCATGCGCATCGATTTGAAGACCGGAAAACCCATCATTGCCAACACCATGGGCGGCTTCTCCGGCCCTGCAATTTTCCCGGTAGCTCTGCGTATGGTATATCAGGTGGCACATACGGTAAGCATTCCGGTGGTGGGTATCGGCGGCGTTTCTTCCGCGGAGGACGTGCTGGAAATGATGATGGCGGGAGCCACTGCCGTACAGGTGGGTGCGGCCAATCTGGTGGACCCCTTCGTCTGCAGAACGATTGTGGAGGAACTTCCCGCAGTTATGGATCAATATGGTATTAAAGAATTAAAAGATATTATCGGAGGGAGAAAGTAATGGGAAAAGACGTAATCGTTGCCTGTGATTTTGCCAGTGCGGAGCAGACCTTTGCATTTCTGGACAAGTTTACGGGCAGAAAGCCTTTTGTGAAAATCGGTATGGAACTTTACTATGCGGAAGGTCCGCAGATCGTGCGGGAAATCAAGAAGAGAGGACATAAAATCTTCCTGGATCTGAAGCTGCACGACATTCCCAACACCGTACAGAAGGCCATGGCAGTTCTTTCCGGCATGGACGTGGACATCTGCAATCTGCACGCCGCCGGCACCAAAGCCATGATGACCGCAGCCCTGGAAGGCCTGACCCGCCCCGATGGCAGCAGACCCCTGCTGATTGCGGTAACCCAGCTTACTTCCACCGATCAGGAAGCCCTGGAAAAGGATCTTTGGATCGAAAAGCCCATGGAAGACGTGGTTCTGCATTATGCAAAGAACGCAAAGGAATCCGGCCTGGACGGCGTGGTGTGCTCTCCGCTGGAAGCAGCCGGCGTACACGAAGCCTGCGGCAAAGATTTCCTTACGGTAACCCCCGGCGTGCGCTTTGCGGACGGAGACAAGGGCGACCAGAAGCGGGTGATGACCCCGGAACAGGCAAAAATCGTGGGATCCGACTACATCGTGGTGGGAAGACCCATTACCGCTGCAGCAGATCCTGTGGCAGCATATGAAAGATGCATCAGAGAATTCGTAGATTAGGAGGCTTATTATGGAACTCAGCAAGGTAATCGCAAAAGATCTTTTATCCATCGGTGCGGTATTCTTCCGTCCGGAGCAGCTCTTCATCTGGGCCAGCGGCATCAAGAGCCCGGTATACTGTGACAACCGTCTGACACTAACCGCTCCCGCCGTCCGCAGCGACGTGGAAAACGGCCTGGCGGAGGTGATCAAAGCAAACTATCCGGATGTGGAAGTTCTGATGGGAACCTCTACAGCGGGCATTGCCCACGCAGCCATCGTTGGTCATATCCTGGGACTGCCCATGGGTTACGTGCGTTCCGGTGCCAAGGATCACGGCAGACAGAATCAGATCGAAGGAAAGCTGGAACCGGGTCAGAAGGTAGTTGTGGTGGAAGATCTGATCTCCACCGGCGGCAGTGTAATCGAAGTGGTAAACGTGCTCCGCGAAGCCGGCGCAGAAGTACTGGGCATTGCATCCATCTTTACTTACGGTATGCAGAACGGTCTGGAAAAGCTGGCCGCAGCCAACGTTAAGAACGTATCTCTTTCCAATTTTGACTGTATTGCGGAAGTTGCGGCGGAAGAAGGCTACATTCAGCCGGAAGACGTAAAGCGCCTGATTGCTTTCCGGAACAATCCTTCCGATGAAAGCTGGATTGGAGGAAAGTAATGAGAAGTTTAATCGATATTCTGGATTTTTCGGTGGAAGAACTGGACCAGCTGATTCAAACGGCCCTGGATATCATCGATAAACCATGGAAATACGCAGAAAGCTGCAAGGGCAAGAAGCTGGCAACCCTGTTCTTTGAACCATCCACCCGTACCCGCCTCAGCTTTGAGGCGGCCATGTACGAACTGGGCGGCAATGTAATCTCCGTGTCCAGCGCAGATTCTTCCTCCGCAGCCAAGGGCGAAAGTGTGGCGGATACCGCAAAAATCGTTACCAATTACGCGGACATTATTGCCATGCGTCATCCCAAAGAGGGTGCAGCGCTGGTGGCGGCGGTGAATGCAGGCGTTCCGGTAATTAACGCAGGGGACGGCGGACATTGTCATCCCACCCAGACCCTGGCAGATCTTCTGACCATTTACAGAGAAAAGGGCGGTTTCAGCAACCTGACCGTGGGAATCTGCGGCGATCTGAAATACGGCAGGACCGTACATTCGCTGATCGGTGCCATGTCCCGCTATCAGAATGTGAAATTCGTGCTGATTTCTCCGGAGGAACTGAAAATTCCGGATTACGTAAAGAAAGATATCCTGGACAAAAACAATATCGAATATACCGAAATTCGCTCCCTGGAGGAAGCCATTCCTCAGCTGGATGTTCTTTACATGACAAGAATTCAGCGGGAACGCTTTGAAGATCCTGCGGAATACGAGCGTTTGAAGAACAGCTACGTACTGGATGTGGAAAAGATGCAGCTGGCCAAGCCGGACTGCAGAGTGCTGCATCCGCTGCCCCGGGTAAACGAGATCAGCGTAAAAGTCGACGACGACCCCAGAGCGGCTTATTTCCGTCAGGCACTGAACGGCAAATACATGCGTATGGCACTGATCCTCTTCCTGCTGAGGGATAAAGCTGCCGACCCAATCAACCGGACAAAGGTGCAGGGAAACTGCATGCCGGAGAATAAGTGCAGCAATCCCAAGTGCATCAGCGGGGTGGAGCAGGAGCTGGACTTCTATTTCAAAACCGTTCTTCCGGAGAATATTCTGCGCTGCGCCTACTGCGATGCGGATCTGAAGAATGATCCGGAAGTAATATCGAAAAAACCGGTCATCAAAAAAGAGAGGCGTTATCCCGAAAACCGGGGAGATGCGCCGGTGTTTGAGGCTGTCTATGCGGCGCCCATGCCTCGAAAGTAAATGTTATGCGAAACTTCCGACTGGAAAAGTGTGTCTGGGAAATTACACTGGCCTGCTGTTTTTCCTGTAAATACTGCGGGTCCGCCGGAGGAAAAGCCCGGGAGAACGAGCTGAACACCGAAGAATGTCTGCGGGTGGCCGATGAGCTGGGCGCTCTTGGCTGCCGTTCCCTGTCATTAATCGGTGGAGAAGTGTTTCTCCGGAAGGACTGGAAGCGCATCATTGAGCAACTTAACAGAAATAATATTTCTGTTAACATTATTACCAACGGCTATCTTTTCACTCCGGAACTGATTTCCGATCTCAAAAAGCTGCAGATTGCCTCTGTATCGGTTTCTCTGGATTCAGTGAAAGAAATCCACGACAAATACCGGCAGCAGGGAAGCTTTGACCGTGCGGTAAAGGCGATTTCAGACCTTTGCAGCGCCGGAATTCCGGTATCCGTGATCTCCACTTTGAACGAAGAGAACGCGTCGCATCTGGAAGATTTCTACCGGGTGCTGCAGGATTATCCTATCTTTGCCTGGCAGCTGCAGGCCTGCGTTCCCATGGGGCATGCAGCCAAGAATCTTCTGAACTATGCCTTTGATCCGGAAATTCCCATGGCATTTCTTCGAAAACATGCATCTGACGTGCCCTTTATCATGGGGATCGCCGACAATCTCGGTTATTTTACCCCGAATGACGGTTTTCTGCGGGGGAATTCGGAGAGTTCTTTCCGGGGCTGCAGTGCGGGCATCAGTGCCATCGGCATCGACAGCGTCGGCAACGTGCGGGGCTGTGAATCCCTTTACGATGATGCATTTATCGAAGGCAATCTGCGGGAGCGGAGTCTCCGGGAAATCTGGGAAGACCCCGATGCCTTTGCCTACAACCGGAAATTCGACGTCTCTATGCTGAAAGGCGGCTGCAAAGGCTGCAGCTTTGGTCACGTTTGTGCCGGCGGCTGCAGATCCTATAATTACTTTGCAGGCAGATCTCTTTACGAAGCTCCCCGGTGTGCAGGAAGAGAGAAGGGATTTGCGGAAACAGAAAAATAGAATTTGAATAGCGATTGTCTATTTGAATCAAGGGTTTTATCTTGTTTGAAACAAGATATAGGCTGGACAAAAAGTGTTGATGAAAAGTCTGAAAAGTATTGAAATTTCATTGCGGAAAAGTGTTGAAACCTCTTTGGGACTGGTCCCACGGCAGGGGATGCTTTCACCCAGACACTGACTTCGACGGGTAATGGGACCAGCTTTCTTTCGAAGCTTTCACCCAATCGTT
>JAZUDB010000012.1:0-8635 GCA_045639385.1 Anaerovoracaceae bacterium
GCCGCGGAAAACGCAGTACCCAACGAGGACATTGCCTGGAACCACAGCATGGCACCGGAATATGAAAGCTACAAGAACTCCGTCTTCGAAATCACCATCTCCAACAACGGCAACGAATGGACCCGCAGCTTTACCGTGGGCGAACTGGAACAGTACACCGACTGCGTATACCGGGGCAAGTACTCCGTTATGGAAATCGGCTGGTGCGAAGGACTGGACATCTGGAAGCTGGTAAAGCAGATCTGCGGCTACGATCCCCAGGCAGCAGGCTATGTCGCTGCCAAGAATACGGAAGGCGTGCTCTGCGCATCCTCTCCGGTACCGGGTCTGGATCAGGCCACAAGCCTGAAGCTGGGCGCTCCGGACGGCTACGAAATCGACCTGATTTCCACTTTCCTGCTCTCCAATGTGGAACAGGGAATCACCGCAGATGACGGACGCAGACTGCCCATGCTGCTCTGCTACGGCATCAAGGGTTGGGCCCTGACGGACAAGAACACAGACAACGCCTACGTGGAAGAAGCGGGCAATGCGGACGGACCGCTGCGCATCATCACCGAAAAGTCTTCTCAGACTTCCATGAAGCACTGCGTAAAGATGACCGTAAAGATCCCGGGCGAAGGCGCGCTGGACATGCTGCCCAAGTAAAGGCGGCGCATTCTGCCGTTGTGTTATATCTATCTTATGGTATAATAAATATACAGACCATAAGATGGAGGAAACACCATGAGCATAAGCGAAAACAACGAAAAAAACATACAGGTCATTCTGGAGCGGAGCCTGGGCATTCTGGCACAGGACTACCCCATAAAAAAGCTGGACGCAGGAGAATTTGCCCGTCCGGTCACCATGAACACACAGTTCATCAATGAACACTACGAAATCGAAGGTCTGGGTCACCTGATGACCATGCGCACCGAAGGCAACCCCATGATGCAGATGGTGACGGTCACCCTGATGCCTTTCTGCAAGGCACTGCCCATGATCAGCTGCGACTACGTGTACAGCGGCGAAGGCGGCATGGCCCTGGTGGAAGCCTACGAGCTGGCAGAAAACCGGGAAGACCCCCAGTTCAAAGCCCTGCTGGCAGAACTGAAGGACACCTTCGGAAAGCTGCCGCAGATTCCGGACATTCCCACCCAGCCCTCTTTCTTCGATGCGGTACGGCCCATATTCTTCTACAAGACGAGAGTGCCCCAGTACGACGCAGAATGCATCGAAATTCTGGCAGATACCCTGAAGATCTTCGCAAAGTACGAAAAACAGATGCCCCTGCTTTCCGAAGAAGCAAAGGCTGCACAGGCAAAGATCCAGCACGATTACGTGGAGGAATTCATCAATCAGAACGGCGTCTCCACCCAGGTATGGGTAAAGGAGCACGGCGCGGAATATGTAAAAGAGTTCTACCACACTGTATTTTTCGGCGTATAAACACAAAAACGTACCCCGGAAGTTTTCCGGGGGATTTTTTCTGCAAAGTTTCTTCTGCAGAAGAAAAGAACCGGCGGAATGCCGGTTCTTTCTTTGAGTGTGTTATTAAGGTAATATTGACAGCTGCGCTGCAGTTATCTTCTTTTATTATCCGCCGATAATCAGGGGAACGATATTCAGGACATCTCCTTCCGCCAGTACGGGCGCGTCATCTTCCAGATCGATGCTTTTGTACGCCTTTCCGTTATAAATGACGATGGTGGCTTCTTCTCCGTAGGGAGTGAAGCGCTCCAATGCCTGCCGAAGGCTCAGATTCTCCTCAGCAGCCTTCTGTTCGCCGTTCACCGTAATGTTTATCATCTGCGGGGTTTTCCTTTCCGATTTCGCTTATTTTCCAGCGGGTGCTGCCGGTGCCGGGATCGGTCCGTCCTGAACGGAACGGAAGGTAGCGCCCTTGGCAGCCTCGTGACCTACATTATACATGTAATTGCCTTCTCCGCCATAGAATTTATCCATGTCGTGGGTCCAGCCGGCCTTTTCGTTCCAGGCATATTCCATCTGCAGAATCGGCATGCCGACCATTTCCACGCCCTGTGCGCCCGGATTTTCATCCTTGCCGGAGAGCAGAGCAGCCATTCTCATGATGGCCGGTCTTGCGTTCGGGTTGAAGTTGACTGCTGCCCAGGGGAACAGGCACATGAAGCAGTCGCAGGTGCAGGTGGCGGAAAGTGCCGCGTCGGTCTGCTGTTCCGGTGTCAGGTTCGGAAGGTAGGTTGCTGCGGAGCCCTGAGTATGGTCAGCGCCCATGGGTCCTCTTTCCCAGGAGAGACCATAGCCTCTGATGACACGGGGGTCATAGGCGGCAAATGCCTGTCTCTTGGAAACCGGAACCTTCTTGATTTCCTGATCCTGTACGTTGAGGAAGTCTGCTACGCTGGCGCAGCCGCCGCGGAGAGCCTTCTGGAAATCGGATGCATCTTCGCTGTACATACCGCGAACGGCACTGATGGCAGCGTCTGCATCGCCGAAGTTCATTACACCGTATTCCATGGCAACGCCCAGTGCGCAGCCGGTGTCGATGGTATCCTGACCGAAGTCGTCGCAGAGTCTGTCCAGAGTGCAGACGATGTCGGTATCGAAAACGCCGATGTTGGAACCGCAGAGTGCTACGGTTTCATATTCAATACCTGCAGAGAGGTAGTTTCCGTTCTTGTCGCAGTATTCGTTGGAGCAGCGAACCGTGCAGGTGGGCTGGCAGGCGATGGTGCTGTGTCCGCCGTGTTCCATCAGGTTCTTTCTCCATTCCACGGTGCCCAGTCTTTCCCAGTTGGGGGTGAACTTTCCGTTGAAGTTGTTCCACGGAAGAGCGCCCATCTTTCCGGTGGTATCCACACCGGCTGCGGAACCGTAGAGCGGCATGGTCTGGCCGGTCAGCGGGTTGGCATCGATGGCTGCGGTAATGGTCTTGTTCAGTTCTTCGAATTCTGCCTGGAATTCCGGAGTCGGGCACTTGTAGATGAACGGATCGTCTGCGTGCTCGATTACGATGGACTTGAGTTTCTTGGAGCCCATCACTGCACCCATGCCGCCGCGGGCTGCTGCTCTGCAGGGGTAACCGGTCTTCATTTCGGTGCACATTACGGAAGAAACCAGGGAGCCGTTTTCGCCGGCAGGTCCGATGGTTGCCACGGCAACTCTGTTATCGTAAGCCTTGCGGAAATCTTCGCAGGTGGCGTAGGTTCCCTTGCCCAGATATGCGGATGCGTCCATCAGCTGAGCCTTGCCGTCCTTGCCGATGTAGAGATATTTCCAGCTGTCGGAAGCGCCTTCGATAATGATTTCCTTGATTTTGTGGTCGGTCATTCTTCTGGCAAAGGTTCCGCCGGAGTTGGATTCCTTGATCAGTCCGGTCAGCGGAGACTTTCCGCCGATGGAAAGACGGTTGGAAGCCGGTACTCTGGTGCCGGAGAAATATCCGGTAGCAAAGATCATCTTATTGTCCGGTCCCAGCGGATCGCAGTCCGGATTTACTTCTTTGGTCATGAATTCCGCAACCAGTCCTCTGCCGCCCAGATAGCCGTGGTCGAGCTGGTCGAATTCTTCTTCTGTTACAGTTCCTTTGGTAAGGTTTACTCTAATTACTTTAAAAATCATTCCATAAACCTCCTATGCTTCTTCAATGGCGAGAACGTCCATGGGGCAGTTGTCTGCGCAGACGCCGCATGCCACGCACTTGCTTACGAAAATTTCATCCATAGACTTGCAGATGACGTTCTGCGGGCAGATATCCACGCATGCCATGCATCCGACGCAAAGTTCTTTATCAACGACATAAACACCGTCTTCGTTCTGGGAAATTGCGAACTTCGGGCAGACTTCCGCGCACTTTCCGCACTGATTGCAGTGTGCGATAACGTCTTTTCCGGCTCTGTCCGTAACGATTCTGATGCAGGATAATTCCTGAACGGCTGTTTTATAGAAAGCTTCTGCGCAGGACTGTTCACATGTACCGCACTGCACGCAGCTATCCGGATCTTTTACGACCAATTTTTTCATTTACATACGCCTCCGTATATGGGTATACTATATTTTATCATTGCCATTATATCACAAAAAATGCGGATATCAATACCTTATGTTACATATAACCTATATTTCTTTATGTAAAAGCATCATAAAAAAAGCTTTGATTCTGTAACATTGTATATCCATTTTTGTCTCATAATATGGTAGAATATTACTATATTTTTTTTATAGAAAAGAGATGACAAAAAATGCTTGAACTCATTATCCTGGCAAACCTGATGCTGAGTTCCTGTCACGGCTACGAAATCAAAAAGGTGCTGAAGGGCATGAACGTAAACAACAACACCCTTTATCCCCTGCTCCGCAGCCTTCAGGAAAAAGGCTATGTGACCATGGAACTTCAGATTCAGGAAAACAAGCCCTCCAGAAAAGTGTACACCATCACCGAAGAAGGAAAAAACCACCTTTTCGACATCATCAACGATTTTGACGAAGCAAAAGCTTCTTCCAATGACGAATTCTATCTCCGGGTTGCATTCTTTCAGTTCATCCCCACAGAAAATATCGAAAAGATTCTGGATACCAGAGAAAATGCCCTGGACAACTTTACCAACAAGGAAAGAATCATGAGCTTCCTTGGCAAGTTCCCGGATCAGTCACTGGATCTTCTTTACCTGCACAATTTCGTTAGCGCACAGATGTTCTCCGAAAAACAATTCGTAGAATCTCTGCGGCAGAAGTACGGCATCAAGAAGAGAGGAAAAAAATAAAGGCCTGAGGGCCTTATTTTTTTGCCTTCTTTTTATGGGTTGGCTTATTATTCTGTGCTTCCTCCCGGTCGATATCGTTCTGATAAAGCTGTATCAGCTGGGAAAAAAGCGTGGAAAAAAGAATCATCAGAATAAAGCAGCCCATGGTGATGACACTTTTAAATTTGAATTCGTTGGGAATGACTTTAGTGCCGATCAATCCGGCAATCAGCATCACCGTGGAAAGAATAAAAAACAGCTTTCCTCTGGTATCTCGAAAACATTCCTTAATTGCACTTCTTTTCATAGGATTTCCTTTAAAAAAAGCCCGGCCGAAATGACCGGGCTTAAATTACACGTTCCGAAGAATTATTCTGCCTTTGCAGCCTTTTCTTCTCTGAGCTTTGCCATGAACTCCTCTGTCAGCGGATAGAGGAAGAACAGGAATGCGGAAACTACGGAGAGTCCGCCCAGACCCCAGATGTAGAGACCCTTCAGGCCTTCAACATTGATGAGTCCGTTTGCCGGGTCGAATCCGATTGCTACGCAGCCGAATCCTGCAAGAGCGGTTCCGAATACGGAAGCCAGCTGCAGTGCAAGTCCGCCGATGGAGAAGGTCAGACCCTGAGCCTTAGCGCCTCTGGTAATTGCATTGTATTCTCCGATATCAGCCATGCAGACCGGAATCAGTGTAGAGGAGAATACGCCCAGGAACTGGAATGCGCACATGCAAACGGTAAATGCGGTGCCGCTGGTCTGCGGAACAACAAGAAGTGCAAATACACAGAGTGCGGATGCCAGTGTGGTGTAAATAAATACGTTTCTCTTGCCGATCTTCTTGGTGAGCGGGGTAACGAGCAGAGCGCCCAGGAAGGAGATAGCATAAGTAAGAACCATGTAAATCTGGAGGAAAGAAGGATCTCCGATTACATACATTGCATAGTAGTTGAGCAGTCCGCCCATTACGGAGAGGATAGCTACTCTGAATACTGCGCAGAGAATGAAGATGAGCATCGGCTTGGAGAATGTTTCCTTGATGTCTGCCCAGGTCATCTTCGGAGCCTGCTGCTTCTGTCCCGGAGCAGCTGCTGCAACAGCACCGGTGTTGTCGCACTTCTTTGTAACAGCGCTTACAACGAAGAAGCAGAGTACTGCGATTACGCCGTAAACAGCGTTGGTTGCGGTCCATGCTGCGGGCTTAACAGAGAACTGTACGCCTGCGCCCGGAACACCGCTTTCGGACTTGAACATACCCATAACGATTGCTGCGATGGAAGCAAAGATTACACGGGCAATGGTTCCCAGCTGGGAGGATGCTGCGGTTACGCCAACTCTGTCTACCGGGTTTGCGGAAACCTTGGTCATCAGACCGCGATGGTTGGTCCACATAATGCAGTAGCCGAGCCAGTAAACGAAGAACATGGCACAGAAGTAAACAGTCTTTACTGTGTCGCTTCCGCCGATAGCGGTGAAAAGGAATGTACCGCCGAGTGCGAAAATGATGGAACCGATGACCATCCAGCCGCGGAATGTGCTTCCCTTAAGTTTTACGCCTTCGGAAAGAGCGCCTGCGATCGGCATTCCGAACAGCTTGATAATGGTAGTAGCTGTGGCGATGGATGCGGCAAGTGCCATACCAAGACCAAGTACGTTGGTGAGGAATGACTGGAGATAGAAGGTAATGAAGGTGAGGAGGAAGTTAAAACCGAATTCACCAAGTCCATAACCGTATCTTAAGCCAAAAGACACACTGGATTTCTGATTTTCTGACATTTCTTAATCCTTTCAAAAACATAAAGATAATTACACCCTATTCGTTATTTAAAATAGGTTATATGTAACATAAGTTTAAAGCAAACATAAAAACAAGTCAATGAAAATCGACTTGTTTTCGTAATTTTTATCCAATTGAAGTATTTTTTCTCTACAGGAAGAGCTTCAGTTCTTCCATGGAGGCAAATCTGCGCTTCTCCGGAGCAGTTTCGAACACCTTGCAGTAGCTTTCCAGGGTGTGGAAATCCTTGCTGTAGGCGTGGAAATTGTTGGCCAGATAATGGAGAGGTCCCACGGGCAGGTTCAGTTCCCCGGCTACCTTCTGGTGGAGCATTTCGATGGCATGAATGTTCATGGGGAAGGCCTTTACGCCGTCGTTGGAGCGGAAGAGCGCGGTCATTTCCAGCTTTCCGTCCACGTAGTTGAACATCATCAGCTGCAGGCAGGGCGGGTCGTCGGAGAAGTTGATGTCTCCCTGACCCAGGGCAATGCAGGCTCTGCGGGTGTGAATATTGCGCTTCAGTTCCCCAATCAGCTGGTCGTAGAACTGACTGTAAAGTCCGTGATAGGTATATTTCCAGCCCACGTCGTCTCCGGTGCCGTCCAGGAATTCGTGGTCATATTTGGCCAGGCCCTTCAGGTCGGTCACGATGCTGCGGGAAATGGCCGGCTCGCCGGCGGGATCCTCGATATCCAGGCAGAGCTGGATTTCCTTGGTGACATCGGTGCGGTCCTGGTTTTCCCGCTCCTGCACGATGCCCCGTTCGTTCAGGGCCTTCATGGCGGACTCGATGCCCAGACCCACGGTTCTTTCTCTCAGATAAATATACATAAGGCCCTCCTTACTGGCAAAGTTCTATAACGGCAAGCTCCACGAGAATGCGGGGTTTGGCAGCCCAGCGCACGTCGTTCAGCGTTTTGGAAAGTTTGGTAATAATGGCGGAAATCTGCTCCATGGAGATTCGGTCCGCCTGCCGGCGAAGTCTTCCGATGTTTTCGGAAGAAAGATTGAGCACGTTTTCCGGGTTATCGGTGTATTTGATGATCATCAGACTGCGCACATGCTCCGTCCAGTCCCGGACGAACTGCAGCAGTTCCTTGCCTTCGGAAAGTACTTCGGCCAGCACGGTCAGCGCACCGGCGGAATCTTTTGCCAGCACCCGGTCCGTTATGGCCTCGAAGGTTTCGATGCCGGACATACCCAGCAGAAAGAGTACGTCGTCCCGGGTAAGCCGCTTGCTGCCGCTGATGCAGCGGTCCAGAAGAGACAGACCGTCACGTACGGAGCCGTCCGCGTTGGCGGCGATCAGTGCCAGGGCATCCCGGTCCGCATCCACACCCATCTCCCGGCAGATTTTCGCAAAACCTTCCGTGATCTGCTTTTCCGGCACCCGGCGGAAATCCAGGCGGATGCAGCGGGACAAAATGGTGGCCGGCAGTTTGTTGGGCTCGGTGGTGGCCAGAATAAATACGGTGTTTTCCGGCGGTTCCTCCAGCGTCTTTAAAAATGCATTGGCGGCGGAGGAAGAAAGCATGTGGGCTTCGTCGATAATGTAGACTTTGGTGCGGCCCATTACCGGCGGGAAGTTGACAGACTCCCGCAGGGCGCGGATGTCGTCCACACTGTTGTTGGATGCCGCATCCAGTTCCATCACGTCCATAAAGTTTCCGGCGGCAATCTGACGGCAGGCCGGGCAGGTGCCGCAGGGTCTTCTGCCGCTGCCCGTACAGTTCAGCGCCTTGGCCAGAAGCCGCGCCGTGGTGGTCTTTCCCGTGCCTCTGGTTCCGCAGAACAGGTACGCGTGACCCACGCTGCCGCTTTCGATCTGATTGGTGAGTATTTTTACGATGTGTTCCTGGCCCAGCAGGTCCTCAAAGACCTCCGGGCGGAAGCTCCGGTATAAAGCCTGATACATTTTTCTCTCCGCGAAGCGTAAATTCGGTATTATATGTTGATTATACCATAAGACCGCCCCCGGGGAAGCACCCTTTTTCCTGCAGCCCGGCGAAAGATCATTACTTTGCGTGAAAAGATGGTATAATAAATAAAAGAAATCAAGGAGGACAGAAAATGACAAAAGCTACAATCGTACCGGGTCCCTGCAATCATACCACCACGGTATATGCGGACTCCGAAGACGGCATGACCGCCGAAA
>JAZUDB010000013.1:0-9726 GCA_045639385.1 Anaerovoracaceae bacterium
ATTCCTGTATGATGGTTCAAAATACCGGTCATAATGTCAGACTGGATGAAAATAGAGGATTTTGTCATTATTTTTCTCATTTTTAGCCGGATTTTGAAGGAGTGACCCTTAAAAAAGTGTATTTTGACGGTCATAATGTCAGAAAAGCCTGTTTTCGAGAAAAGTGTCATTGAAAATGAGATCTTTTAATGACAAATGAGGGTAAAATTTAAGCTCGTGACATTATTCGTTTTTTTAGAAGCCCGATACGGCAAAAGTCCTCTAATAAGGCGGAAGAATTACCCTTTTTCCATCCGCGTGTGGCTGCGCGGAACCGGGTTGCCGCCTGCAAGATGATTCTGGCGCCGCCGTGGCGGAACCAGGCTGTCATTCGCAAGCTTATCTTGACGCAATTACAGAAAAAGGAATATAATAAACTGTTTTATTGGCATCAAAATTCAGTGTTCCTGAGGTAAAATATTATGTACAAAAACTTATCAGACAAACCGATTGCAGAGGTTCAGCTTGCCCAGGCGGACAAGTGGGACGAAGAGAATCTGCTCCAGAAATGCGTAGACACCCGGGAGGGTATGCAGAACTTCATTTTCTTTGAAGGACCGCCCACAGCCAACGGCAAGCCGGGCATTCACCACGTCATTGCCAGAACCCTGAAGGACTCCATCTGCCGCTACAAGACCATGCAGGGCTACCGGGTCACCCGGAAAGCAGGCTGGGACACCCACGGACTTCCGGTGGAAATCGAAGTGGAAAAGCAGCTTGGATTCTCCGGCAAGCAGGATATCGAAAAATACGGTATCCGGGAGTTCAACGAAAAGTGCAAGGCATCCGTGTTTACCTACGAATCCATGTGGCGCAACATGACCCACCGCATGGGCTACATGATCAACCTGGATGACCCCTATATTACCCTGGACAACAACTATATTGAAACCGGCTGGTGGATCCTGAAGGAATTCTTCAAGGCCGGTCTGGTATACGAAGGACACAAGGTTCTTCCGTACTGCCCCCGCTGCGGAACGGGACTGGCTTCCCACGAAGTGGCACAGGGCTACAAGATGGTAAAAGTAACTTCTCTCTTCGTGCCCTTTAAGAAGAAGGACGAAGAGAATACCTATTTCCTGGCCTGGACCACCACAGCCTGGACCCTGGCCGCCAACGAATTCCTGGCCGTCGGTCCGGAAATCGACTACGTAAAGGCGGAGCAGAACGGCAAGTTCTACATTCTGGCAGAAGCCAGAGCAGAGGCGGTTCTGGGTGCTCACGGCGAATACACCGTGGTGGAACGCTGCAAGGGCAAAGACCTGGAAGGCATGGAATACGAACAGCTGATGCCTTTCGTTGAGGTTCCCGGCAAGGCATTCTTCGTAGGCTGCGCAGATTACGTCAGCACGGAAGACGGTTCCGGCATCGTTCACTGCGCTCCGGCTTTCGGTGAAGACGACTACAACGCCGGCAAGAAGTACAGCGTGGCAGTGGTCAACCCGGTGGACGAAGAAGGAAAATACACCGCAACACCCTGGGCCGGACACTTCATCATGGAAGAAGGTCTGGACGTGGAAATCATCAAGTGGCTGGCCGCGGAAGGCAAGCTCTACGCCAAGGAAAAGCTGGAGCATAACTATCCCCACTGCTGGCGCTGCGACACCCCGCTGATTTACTACGCAAAGCCCTCCTGGTACATCAAGATGACCGATCTGAAGGACCAGCTGGTAGCAAACAACAATACCGTCAACTGGCATCCGGACTACGTGGGCGAAGGCCGCTTCGGCAACTGGCTGGCCGACGTAAAGGACTGGGCAATTTCCAGAAACCGTTACTGGGGTACCCCCATCAACATCTGGCGCTGCCCGGACTGCGGTCACCTGGAATCCATCGGTTCCAGAGCGGAACTGGCGGAAAAGGCCATGGAAGACATCGACGATACCATCGAACTGCACCGCCCCTATGTGGACGAAGTGCACATCCAGTGCCCGGACTGCGGCGCAACCATGAGCAGAATTCCGGAAGTTATGGACTGCTGGTTCGACTCCGGCATTATGCCCTACGGCCAGAGACACTATCCCTTCGAACATAAGGAAGAATTCGACACCGAGTACTTCCCGGCGGATTTCATCTGCGAAGGCATCGACCAGACCAGAGGCTGGTTCTACTCCCTGATGGCGGTTTCCACCTTTATCAAGGGCAAGTCTCCTTACAAGAACGTACTGGTCAACGACCTGGTTCTGGACAAGGAAGGCAAGAAGATGTCCAAGCACAAGGGCAACACCGTGGACCCCTTCGCCCTCTTCGACAAGTACGGCGCAGACGCCACCCGCTGGTACCTGCTCTACGTGTCTCCGGTATGGTTCCCCACCAAGTTCGATGAGGACGGCTTAAAGGAAACCCAGGGCAAGTTCTTCGGAACCTTAAGAAACGTATACAATTTCTTTACCCTTTACGCAAATACAGACAATATCGATGCGGCGTCCTGCTTCGTGGATTACGCAAAGCGCCCCGAGCTGGACAGATGGATCCTTTCCAAGTACAGCCGTCTGGTAAAAGACGTTACCGACGCATTCGAAAATTACGACCACAACCGTGTGGTGCACATCATTCAGGACTTCGTGGTGGAAGACCTGTCCAACTGGTACATCCGCCGCGCCAGAAGAAGATTCTATGCGGAAGGTCTGGACGATGACAAGAAGGCGGTTTACGCCACCACCTACGAAATTCTGGTAGGTCTGGCAAGACTGATCGCCCCCATCGCACCCTTCATTTCCGACGAAATGTACAAGAACCTGACCGGCAGCGAAGAATCCGTGCATCTGGCCTTCTATCCCAAGGCGGACGAAAACCTCTTCGACACCGCTCTGGAAGAAAGAATGGACCTGGTTCGCCAGATTGTTACCATGGGCCGCGGCATCCGCGAAAAGACCAGAATCAAGGTTCGTCAGCCCCTGTCCGAGCTGCTGATCGACGGTGCCTACGAAGAGAAGATCGGCTACATGGCAGACCTGATCAAGGAAGAGCTGAACGTAAAGCAGGTGGTATTCGAAAAGAATATGGACACCTACATCAACTACAGCTTAAAGCCGGACTTCCGCGCTGCGGGACCGGTGCTGGGAAGCAAGATCAAGGCTTTCGGCGCCGCACTGGCCAAGGCAGACCCCAAGGCGGTTCTGGCACAGCTGGAAGGCGAGGGCAAACTGGTTCTGAATCTGAACGGCGAGGATACCGAGATTGCAGCCAACATGGTCAGCGCTGCGGTTTCCGCCAAGGAAGGCTTTGACGTTGCCCACGAAGGCGGCGTATCCGTCATCCTCAACACCGAGGTTACCCCGGAACTGGTTGCCGAAGGTCTGGCAAGAGAAATCATTTCGAAGATCCAGCAGATGCGCAAGCAGAAAAACTTCGACATGATGGACAGAATCGTTATTTATACCGACGCGGACGAAGAAGTGTCCGCAGCCATTGCGCTTTACCGGGACTATATCTGCTCCGAAACCCTGGCGGATGCCATCGAGCCGAAGAGCGGCCTGGCAAGCAGCGACATCAACGGTCACGCCACCGGTCTGGATGTTGAAAAGAAGTAAAAAGAAGTTCGAGAGAGTAGAATTCGTTACAATAGAATAAAAAGGAAGAAATATGGATTACGCATATAAAGTATTCTTGCTTCTCGGCGGCATCGGGTTGTTCCTGTTCGGAATCAACTACATGTCCGCAAGTCTGGAAGAAGCCGCAGGGCCGAGTCTTCGGAGAATACTGGAGAAATTAACTGCCAAAAGTTACGTGGCTGTTCTGGTGGGTGCCGCCGTTACCGCGGTCATCCAGAGCTCCGGAGCAACCATGGTCATGGTAATCGGTTTTATCAACGCACAGATGATGAGCCTGGTGCAGGGCCTGTACGTGATGCTGGGTGCCGCCATCGGCACCACCGTCACCGGCTTGATTATCGCCTTCAAGATCGATACCATCGCCCCGCTGATCCTTTTCGTGGGGGCTCTGATCTTCCTTTTTATCAAAAAGAAAAAGGTAAGACAGATCGGAGCCATTATTCTTGGCTTCGGTCTTCTTTTTACCGGCATTTATATTATGGGAGACGCCATCTCCGCTCTGAATCTGGGCGTGGTGGTGCAGGGCTTTCTGGATCGCTTCAGCAACCCGCTGCTCAGCCTGCTGTTCGGCTTCGTCTTTACCTTCATTATCCAGTCCTGCTCTGCATCCGTGGGTATTCTGCAGGTCATTGCCATGAGCATGGGCAGTGCCTCCTTCGGGCTGGGCTCGGTGGTGTACATTATTCTGGGCATGAACGTGGGCGCCGTGGCACCGGTGATCATCTCCAGCTTCAGCGGCGGCAGGGCGGCCAGAAGAGCGGCCGGGGCGGAAATTGCCTCCAAGCTGCTGTCCGTGGTGCTGTTCTCGGTGCTGATGCTGCTGTTCCCGGGCATTATTTCCGGAATCGAGCAGATCTCCGGCCCGGATCTGGCCCGTCAGATCGCCAACTTCCATCTGATTTTTAACATCATTTCCGCCATTGTGCTTCTGCCTCTCATTAAGCCCCTGGCGAAGATTACCGAAAAGCTGGCGCCGGTGGAGGAGGCCGACCCCAACGCCCGGAAGCTGATTTACCTGTCCGATGCCAAGGATATCACCCCGGTGACCCTGGTTTCCCAGGCCAAAAAAGAAGTGCTGCGCTTTGCAGGCATCTGCCGGGAGAATTTTTCCCGGGCACTGGACGCGTTCTTCGCCTGCGACGCCGGAAAGGCGGACAAGGTGGAGCATATCGAAGAAGAAATCGACGACCTCTGTCAGCAGCTGAACACCTGGCTGATCCGTCACGCTTCCAGCGAAGTGGGTACGGAAGACGCGGCCCGGCTGGGCAAGATGATCAACGTGGTCACCGACCTGGAGCGTATTGCGGACCACGCGGACAACATTGCGGAATACACCCAGAGAATCTGCGGCAAAGAAGCCGAAGTTTCGGCCGACGCCCTGTCTGATTTGAAAAAGCTGTCCGACAAAGTGCTTTACATGGTGGACCTGAGCATCCGTACCTTTGAAGAAAACGATGCCGCCGGTCTGGGTATGGCCACCGTCATCGAAGACGAAGTGGACAATTTAAGCAACCTCTGTGACGAAAATCACGTCAGCCGCCTGATTACCGGCGTCTGCAACCCCCGGGGCGGCATTCTTTTCACCGACATGGTTTCCGACCTGGAACGTGTGTCCGACCACGCTCTGAACGTTGCGGAAGCAATTCAACTTTAAAATTTGCGACGATAGCGGTGCACGGCCGAAAAAATTGTTTTTTTGACTGTGCATCCCGAAAAAACTTGCAATTATACACGCAATGCATTAAAATTGTATTGAAGTAAGTGACGGCTTGCGATTTTTTGTTGTCCAGCCGTTTCTATTTTGGCCCGGGTGCGAGTAAGTGCCCGCCTGCCAAAAGCGAGTGAGCGCTTGCTTTATTCCATGGTTTTACTTATGAAACCCCGTTCAAAAGGGGGTTTGTAAAGGGATTTTTATAAAAAGGGAAGTAAAAGAAATGAAGAAGAAAATTTTTGCATTAATGCTCGCTGTCGTTATGACAGTATGCATGATTCCGGCTGCAGTATTTGCAGTCGATGTGGAACCGGGCGGAACTGTAGATAACGGCCTGGAACTGAACAAAACCTATGATAAGGAGAATAACCTCCTTACTCTGGAAGCATGGGTTACAGGAACAAGCGTAACGACAACAACGGAAACCGTTGTTCCCTGCGACATCGTTCTGGTACTGGACGTATCCGGTTCCATGGATGAACGAATCGGAGGGAATGGAACACCGCATAAGATCGACGCACTGAAGACAGCAGTTGCCGGATTTGTCGACACCGTTGCGGCGAATGCGAAAGCAAATAACGTTGATCACAGAATCAGTATCGTAAAGTTTGCGGATAACTCTTATTACAACAACAGCGAGTCCAGCCTTGCCGAAGGGAATCACCGTTATTGGGATTGGGGTGATTATTATAACTATACAGAGGTTGTTAAGAATCTGACCAGCGTCAATACCGGTGTAAATGCTTTAAAAACAGCAGTAAATGATTTAACTCCCGGCGGAGCAACTTCTGCAGATTACGGTATGACCAAGGCTAAATATGTCCTGGCAGATTCCAATGTTAATAGAAAAGACAGCACCAAGGTTGTCGTTATGTTTACCGACGGTGAACCGAACCACAGCAGTGGATTCAGTTACAGTGTCGCGAATAATACGATTGCAATCAGCAAAGGCTTGAAAGCCGATGGTGTGAAGGTTTATTCTGTTGGCGTTTTCGGTACGCTGAATCCAAACGACAGCGATGACTACCGGATTATCCAGTATATGAATTCTGTTTCTTCCAACTATTCGAATGCGAACGGCGCTACAAAGAATGGAAATAGATACACTTGGGATATGGGCAACGGCGGAGACCTGGGATACTACTATAATGCATCCGATGCTGCCGACCTGTCTGCCATCTTTAAGAAGATTGCAGAATCCTCCACAACCGGCGGTGCAGCAATTCAGCTTACCGAAACCTCCACACTGGTAGACCAGGTTACGGAATGGTTTGATCTTCCGGAAAATGTTTCCAAAGAAGACATTCACACTTATACCAGCAAGTGCAAGTCTGTCAGCGCTAAAGGTGAGTACACCTGGGAAGATCGTGTTGAACAGAACTTTGATGTAGAAATAGATGAAGAAAACAAGATTATCAAGGTCAGCGGATTTGATTATGCCGAAAACTGGGTTGGAACAGATACCACCACAGGTGCGGTACATGGTCAGAAACTGATTGTTACCATTCCGATTTATGACAACGGTACCGGTAAGGGACCGGACGTTCCGACAAACACCGCAATCTCCGGTGTTTATGACGGCGATGAACCGATTGAATATTTCCCGATTCCGGAAACCGAATTCCCGTACATCACCATCAAGCACAGCAGCGGTGCACCGGATGAAATCATCCGTATCGACCAGCTGACTTACAACGAAGATGGCGAAAGCTTTGACATTAAACCGTATGTTGTACCTGGTTATCTCTATGGCGGACGTTATACCGGCCCCGGATACACCTGGGATGAAGCAGTAAAGAGCGGCGACCATGGTAATCCTGATGTCGAAAATTATGCAACATACTATCTAAAGGAAGTTCCGGATACCTATCTGGTTCCGAAGACTCTGACCACATGGCATGTTGGAGAGAGCGGAAAAGAGATTGATCATCTGTATCTCATTACAACTGTAGATGATGAAAATTATCTTGAAATCGGTTTTAAATGCAAGGAAATCGATGATATTTCTAAGACCGCAAAAGAAGGAAGTGCATTTGATACAACAGGCGATGCACTCTGCAAACAGATAGATATCTATCGTAAGCCGAACCTGGAAACACCGGAAACTACTTATGAATATAAGCATGTTCATAAGATTAGAGGCGACGAGGATAATGATGGATATATTGCATGCTACAAAGTAAATGCTTTTGATGGCAAAATGGAGATGTCTTATATCCCGTTCTTTAGAACACCGGATGATGTATTGGTAAATGGAATTGTTGAGCGTACCATTACTGTTCCGAACGCAATCAATCCTATCGATTTTGACGCAGTGGATAACAAAGTAACGGTAGACACCTATATCGGTTATGATTGGAGAGACGGTGGCAGCCAGAAACCCACAGAACCGCTGAAAGTTGCAAAAACTCTTTCTCTCGGTAATGAAACGGATTCCGTTCCCAAAACAGAGCCGGTAAAGAAAATTGTTAAGGGAAAGGTTGTCAAGAGTCCGATTATCGAAAATCCGATTATTGAAGAGCCGATTATCGCAGAACCGATTAAGCCGATCAAGCCGGTAAATCCAAAGAGCAGTATTGGAAACGTTGTAAAAAATGGAATTCTTGGGCTTGTAAAAAAGCTGGGAAAATGGTAGAATAGTCCTCTATTAAGGGGTGCTGAATATTTAAGGGAACGCTCTTTTGGGGGAGGCGAAGAAATGAAATTTGATCCGAATTTTGTAGATTTTGGGAAGTCGGACAGCGCAATTGGACTTGTAATTCCGCTTGACGCAGTGGATCCAATAGCACCGTCTGGTGGTCACACCATCAAGGTAATTACACCTGTTCCGTTTATCGGTGTGGACGGCGGCAGCTATGTTTTAATGCCCGACGGAAAGGTTTACCCGAACGGCTAAATCGTGTAAAATAAAAGGAGAGCGTAAGCTCTCCTTTTGAATTGTTATGAATGATGCAGTGCTTACAATTGCAGATCTGAAGGTGCGGCTGAATTTTCTCTGCGAAGAAACTTCGGCATTCTTTGTGTGCCCGGAAGATGCGGACGCGGGCGGAGCAAGCTCCGGACGCGCGCCGGAAACTTGGGACGCAGAAGTTTCGGTGTCCCGGGAACAGATCGAAAAGTACCGCAGCTTTTATGAGGAGGGCAGCACAGACGCCTATATCGAGTCGCTGGAGCTTTGCCAGAATGCGGCCAACGCGCTGCTTCCCTTCCATGCCACCTGCTTTCACGGGGCGGCGTTTTTGTGGCAGGGCAAGGCCTGGATTTTTACGGCGCCCAGCGGCACCGGCAAAACCACCCAGTACGTGCTCTGGAAGCTGCTCTACGGCGACGAAATCACCATGATCTGCGGCGACAAGCCCTTTCTGCGGCTGCAGGAGGACGGTAAAATCCGGGTATACACCTCGCCCTGGCGGGGCAAGGAAAACATGGGCAACGACATTTCCGCAGAACTGGGCGGAATTATCTATCTGGCCAAAAGTCCGGAGAATTCCATCCTCCGGCTGAACGTCCAGGAGGCCGTTCGCCCGATTTACATGCAGTTTTTGTCCCGAAAAGAGACCGGGGAATACGCCTCGGAAATTATTGATATCGAAAATGCAATGCTTTCGCAGGTACCCGTTTACCTGCTGCGGAACAACGGAACGGAGGAATCTGCCCGGCTGTGTCATGACACGCTGCTGGGAGAGATGAATAAATGACAGATTATACAGACTATATCGTAACTGAAAATATTATCCTGAAGGAGCTTGTGGGAGAATATGTGCTCATTCCCGTGGGTGACGCGGCTGCGCATTTTCCTGCCATGAACGGTTTGAACGAAAGTGCGGCCTTCGTCTGGAAGAAGCTGGCGGAAGGCCTTTCCACGGCGGAAATCCTGGACTGCGTGGCCGAAACTTACGAACTGGACAAAGAGTCCGCCGAGGAGCCTTTGCTCCGCATTCTGGCGGAAATGTGCACCCGGGGTTATATCCGGGAAAAATAGAGAGTTATAGGACAAAAAGTGTGTTTTTAAATGCTGAAAACCCTTGGAATTTAAACGATTCCAAGGGTTTTATCTTGTTTAAAACAAGATATAGGCTGGACAAAAAGTGTTGATGAAAAGTCTGAAAAGTATTGAAATTTCAATGCGGAAAAGTGTTGAAACCTCTTTGGGACTGGTCCCACGGCAGGGGATGCTTTCACCCAGACACTGACTTCGACGGGTAATGGGACCAGCTTTCTTTCGAAGCTTTCACCCAATCGTTGCTTAGGGTATTACCTGGGTACATTTTTAGGGCTAATGGAGGATGAATCTTGCATTTTTCTGTGCCCAGGCGCTGTGTTTTGCATTATATGGGTGAAAAATTTTTGGAAAAGAGTATTTTTTATGTGCCCAATTCATTTTTCGAAGCTCAATTGGGTGAAGACTCTTATTTTCGCCTG
>JAZUDB010000014.1:0-2372 GCA_045639385.1 Anaerovoracaceae bacterium
AGGTCTGGAGCTTGCGCCGGATGACGAAGATTATATTATTATCCTTAACTATATAAAGAAAAACACACGCAAAAAATGGTAATCGGAATAGATTTAGGAACAACCAACAGCCTGGCCGCCTGCTTTCGGGACGGCAAAGCGGAACTGATCCCCAACCGGCTGGGAAAATACCTGACCCCTTCGGTGGTCAGCATCGATGAAAACGAACAGATTCTGGTGGGCGAAACCGCCAAGGAATACGGCCTGCTGCACCCCTTGGACACCGCCAAAGTGTTCAAGCGGAGCATGGGTACCGAAAAGATTTTTGAACTGGGACGGCAGAAATTCCGAGCAGAGGAGCTGTCCGGCTTTGTGCTGCGCTCCCTCAAGGAAGACGCCGAAAGCTATCTGGGCTGCGAAGTAACAGAAGCCATCGTCTCCGTACCGGCCTACTTTAACGACCTGCAGCGCAAGGCCACCAAACGGGCCGGCGAGCTGGCGGGCCTGACCGTCTCCCGCATCATCAACGAACCCACCGCGGCAGCCATTGCCGGAGGCGTGGGACGGGAGAACAAGGAAGAGCGCTGCCTGGTATTCGACCTGGGCGGCGGCACCTTCGACGTGTCCATCCTGGAATTCTACGGAAATATTATGGAAGTCCACGCCATTGCCGGAGACAACTTCATCGGCGGCGAAGACTTTACCCACCTGCTGGCCTCCATGTACCTGGAGAAGGCGGCCATCGCGCCGGAATCTCTGGACATCCGCACCATGAACGAGGTGATGAAGGCGGCGGAAGCGGCCAAATGCAGCTTCTCCACCCAGACCAGCGTCACCATCAGCTGCACCGTAGACGGACAGCCCGCGGAGCAGACCATTTCCATGGAAGAGTACGAAAAAGCCTGCGCACCTCTGCTGGAGCGCTTAAGAAAGCCCATCGAACGCAGCCTGCGGGATGCGGACACCCGCTTGGACGAGATCGACAAGGTCATCCTGGTGGGCGGCGCCACCAGACTCCCCGCCGTGCGCCGTTTCGTGATCAAAATGTTCCGCAGTTTCCCGGACACCTCCGTGGACCCGGATACCGCCGTGGCCACAGGCGCGGCCCTGCAGTGCGGCATGAAGGCCCGGGACAAGGAGATCCAGGAAATCGTGCTCACAGACGTGTGCCCCTTTACCCTGGGCACCGAGGTGCGCATGGACAACGGCAGCTTCTCCGAGGACGGTCACTATCTGCCCATTATCGAGCGCAACACCGTCATTCCGGTCAGCCGCCGGCAGACCGTGTACACCGCCCACGACAACCAGAGCCGGGTGGACGTGAAAATCCTGCAGGGCGAAAGCCGCATGGCCCGCAACAACGTGCTGCTGGGCGAAATTTCCGTGCCGGTTCCCCCGGGGCCCAAGGGCGAGGAAGCCATTGAAATTACCTATACGTACGACGTAAACTCCCTGCTGGAGGTGGAAGTCTGCGTGCTCTCCTCCGGGGTCACCCGCAAGGTGTTCGTGCAGAGCGAAGGCCGGAAGCTTTCCGACGAAGAGGCGGAAGCGCGCATGCAGAAACTGCAGTATCTGAAGCAGAATCCCCGCAGCGAGGAAGAAAACCGGCTGCTGCTTCTGCGGGGCGAACGGCTCTACGAGGAGTCTTTGTCCGCCGACCGGGAGGCTATCAACCGGGCCATTATGGAGTTCGAGCGGGTGCTGGAGCGCCAGGACCGCAGCGAAATTGCCCGGGCACGCAAAGAACTGAGCACATTTTTGGATCAAATCGAATTTTTGCAGTAACGACAGAAATCCGGTAAATATAAATCAAATATTGAGAGGGAAGAAATGAAATTCAAGAAGAAAGAAATAACCGCATTATTATCACAGTACCGCGTGAATCTGCAGAATCTCGGTCTGGGACAGGCGCCGGCGAAAGATTATTTCCGGGAGATTATGGGGTACTATTTCAACCAGACCGGAGATGTTTACGGCAAAATCCAGAGAACGAAGGCAAAATATCTTCTGGAAAGCAACACCCGGGAAGCGCTGGATTTTCAGGAAGAACTGATTACCGACATCCTCAACCGGGTACTGTCCCTGCCGGACAAAGACCTTGCCACGAAAAATCAGGCGACAGGCGTCAAATTTATGGAACAGAGACACAACGACGTCTGCATGCTTCTGCTTTTAGACAAGTTTCTGGGCAAAAACTACGATCGCGGCGCGGCAGCCGAATTCAAAATCCCGGAAGAAACCATCGAGGTATTAAAGCACAAGCGTGCCCTGCTGGACCCGAAATCAGACGAACAGCCGAATATAAAATATGACGGCCGTTTCCTGGAGAAATATACGATTTCCAATAGACAGCCCGCGGAAGAAGGCCCGTTCCCGGATCACGAAGCGCTGCA
>JAZUDB010000015.1:0-6986 GCA_045639385.1 Anaerovoracaceae bacterium
AAGGAAGGAAGAAAAATGAACTGGTTTCAAAAGAACAAAAAGAAGCTGATTGCCGGCGCGGCCGTTGCGGCAGTGCTTGCGTTTGCTTTCTGGTACGGCGGTGACGCCCCCGGCCTGAAGGGCTGGAAGGTGGACAAAGACCCTGCGCCCCAGGAACAAACGCAGATCGGCGAGACACAGCAGCCGGACGATCCGCTGCAGGTGGCGGAAAACACGGAAACTCAGGATCCGGAAAAACAGCCGGAAGAATCTCCGAAACAGGACGAAAAGAAGCCGGAAGAAACCCCTAAGAAAGAAGATAAGAAGCCGGAAGAACCTCCGAAGCAGGAAATAGATCCGGCAACCGGAAAAGATAAATATCTAACCGATCCGGTACCGGAAGGAAAGCCCCTGCCGGTGGAGCCGGAAGATCAGGAGCCTTCGGAAAAGACCTTCCACTGCACTTTCTCCATTTCCTGCGCCACAATCTTAGACAACATGGAATACTGCGAAGAAGAAAAGAAGCAGTGCGTCCCGGAAGACGGATGGATTCTGAAGCCTACTACGGTGGAATTCAAGGAAGGAGAGAACGTATATGATGTTCTCTCTAAAATCTGCAAGAAGAAGGGCATCCAGATGGAGGCCAGCTTTACTCCTATGTACAACAGCGTCTATGTGGAAGGCATCAACAACCTTTATGAGTTTGATGTGGGCAATCTTTCCGGATGGATGTACAAGGTGAACGGATGGTTCCCGAACTACGGTGCCAGCCGCTACGTGCTCCAGGACGGAGACGTTTGCTGCTGGGTTTATACCTGCGATTTGGGATATGACGTGGGCGGCGGATACGCCGTAGGCGGAAACTGATGAACTCCAAGGATACGTTTTCTTCTTATCACCCGATAATTAATTTTTTGTATTTTGCACTGATCCTTTTGTTCAGTATGTGTTTTATGAACCCGCTGTGTCTGGGGATCTCCTTTGTGTGCAGCATCGTATACCACTGCCGTCTTGCTGAAAAGAAGGCAGTGCGTTTTACCATGCTGTACATGCTGCCGCTGATTTTGATCACGGCTATTGTAAACCCTGCGTTTACGCACCAGGGGTTTACCATACTGGCCTACCTGCCTAACGGCAATCCCATTACGCTGGAGTCCATTCTCTACGGAATCGCCGCGGCGTTTATGCTGGCCAGCGTACTGGAGTGGTTTGCCTGCTATACCCAGGTCATGACCAGCGACAAGTTCGTATATCTGTTCGGGAAGATTATTCCGGCGCTTTCGCTGGTTTTATCCATGACTTTGCGTTTTGTGCCCAAGTTTTCCGCACAGTTTCAGCAAGTAGCCAAGACCCAGAAATCCATCGGAAGAGATACGAGTACAGGCACGGTTTTTCAGCGCATCCGGAACGGTGTGACCATTCTATCCATTATGATCACCTGGTCTTTGGAGAATGCCATCGAGACCGCGGACAGTATGAAAAGCCGGGGATACGGACTGCCCGGAAGGTCCGCATTTTCCATTTACCGCTTTGATGACCGTGATAAAGGTCTTCTTTTATGGCTGCTGGCCTGCGGTTTCTTTATTCTGTGCGGATGGAAGGCGGGAGTTTTTACTTTTGTATACTATCCTCGTCTTCGTTATACAGATATTACACCGTTTACGGCGGTTTTTTATCTGGCATATTTGTTTCTTTGTCTGACACCGGTCATCCTTGACCGCAGAGAGGAAAAAGTTTGGAAAAAATTAAAATCAACAATTTAAATTTCTATTATCCGGAAACTACGAAAAAAGCCCTGACAGATTTGAATCTGACAATCTGCAAGGGAGATTTTACGGTAATCTGCGGACCTTCCGGCTGCGGAAAAAGTACGCTTCTGCGTCAGCTGAAGAGCTGCCTTGCACCGAAAGGGCTGCTTTCCGGGGAAATACTCTTTGACGGGAAAGCACTTTCCGAAATGACGGAAAGAGAGCAGTCCGAAAAGATCGGCTTTGTACAGCAGAGTCCGGATAATCAAATCGTGACGGATAAGGTATGGCATGAACTGGCTTTCGGTCTGGAAAGCCTGGGTTATGAAACGATGGAAATCCGGAAAAGAGTGGCGGAAATGGCCAGCTTTTTCGGTATTGAAAAATGGTTTTACAAAAAGGTGACGGATCTTTCCGGCGGGCAGAAGCAGCTGCTGAATCTGGCATCTATTATGGTAATGCAGCCGGAAGTACTGATTTTAGATGAGCCGACTTCCCAGCTGGATCCTATTGCCGCCTCCGATTTTTTGTCAACTGTGGGTAAAATCAACAGGGAATTAGGGACTACCGTAATCCTGACGGAGCACCGGCTGGAGGAAAGTCTTCCTCTGGCAAACAGAGTGGCAGTCATGGATAAAGGCAGTGTTATTTTTACGGGCAGCCCCAAGGATGCGGGGCTTGCTCTTCGTGACAGGGGGCACAGCATGTTTCTTGCCATGCCTGCTGCAATGCGGGTATGGGCCAGCGTGCAGGATGACAGTCCTTGCCCCGTTACGGTAAATGAAGGACGAAAATGGCTGGAGGCCTATGCTGCGTCCCACGAAGTGGGCAGTGCTCCGCAGGAAGTACTGCCGACGGTTTCGGAAGAAACTGTGGTAGACATAGAGGACCTCTGGTTTCGATATGAAAAAGATCTTCCCGATGTGGTCAAAGGACTGCAATTGAAGATCAAAAAAGGAGAATTTGCAGCAATACTCGGCGGCAACGGTGCCGGAAAAAGTACCACGCTGGGACTGATCGGCGGCTTGATAAAGCCTTACAGAGGCAATGTGAAGGTGACCGGAAAACTTGCGTCCCTTCCGCAAAATCCGCAAACGATATTTGTAAAAAACACGGTAAGGTCCGATTTATTTGAAATATTCAGAGGTACAAAGGTTCCGAAAGAGGAACAGGAAAAAGCGGTAAAACATATTGTCAGTATCTGCCGTCTGGAAGAACTTCTGGACAGGCACCCGTACGACCTGTCCGGCGGCGAACAGCAGCGGGCGGCTTTGGCAAAGGTTCTGCTTCTGGGGCCGGATATTCTTCTTCTGGATGAACCGACCAAGGGGCTGGATGCGGAATTTAAGCAGGAATTTTCAGAGATTCTGCAGCTCCTTTTATCCCGCGGGGTTACGATTCTGATGGTCAGCCACGATGTGGAATTCTGTGCGAAATATGCACAGCGCTGCTGCATGTTTTTTGACGGGAACATCGTTTCCGAAGGAAGACCCAGAGAATTTTTCCTCGGAAACAGTTTTTATACCACTTCCAGCGGGAAAATGTCCCGGGGCATAGCTTCCGGCGTAGTGACAGCGGAAGACCTTATGTATGCCGTGGGCGGCGAAGTTCCGCCTTCCCCAAAGATTGCAGAAGATCTTCCGGAACTTCCGAAACCTTCGGAAAGAAGCACCGATTTTAAGCCGGCACCGCTTCCCTGGTGGAGAAAGCTTCTGGCCGGCGTATCACTTTGCACCGCAGCCGCCGTAATCATCGATGCGCTGAACGTGACGGATTTGACAACTCTGGTCAGTTCCGCGGGACTGACGGGCCTTGCAGAGGGCGAAATTTATCGCTACCTTCTTGCCATTGCCGCGATTGCAGTTTTTGCGCTGTCCATCGGAAGGCGCTCTGCACCGCCGATAAACGTACAGATGCCGACAGAAAAAAGAGCGCTGAGCAAACGCACGCGTTTTGCCTGTGCGTTGATTCTTCTCTGCATTCCGCTGACGCTGTTTGTCGGAGTGTATTATCTGAGCAGCAAGAAATACTATTTTATCGCCCTCCTCATATTGCTGGAATGCATGCTTCCGTTCTTTATGATTTTTGAAGGACGCAAGCCCAAAGCCAGAGAACTGGTGGTAATCGCTTCGCTGGCAGCCATCAATGTGGCGGGAAGATCCATATTCTTTATGCTTCCGGAATTTAAACCGGTATTTGCACTGACCATCATCGCCGGCGTGTCTCTGGGCGGGGAAACCGGTTTCCTGGTAGGTGCTATGACCATGCTGGTATCCAATGTGATGTTCGGACAGGGTCCATGGACTCCATGGCAAATGTTTGGTTTGGGTATTATAGGGTTCCTTGCAGGCGTGCTGTTCCGAAAAGGACTTCTTCGAAGAAGCAGAGGCTCCATGGCTACCTTCGGCGCTTTTACGTCCATTGTGGTGTACGGAGGACTTATGAATCCTGCATCGGCGCTGATTTGGGCGGGACAGGGTACGCTGAGCTGGAAGGCGCTTCTCGGATACTATGTTACAGGTTTTCCCGTAGACTGTGTGCGCGCCGTTGCAACCTTCCTTTTTCTGTGGTTTTTGTCAGAACCCATGCTGGAAAAGCTGGATCGGATTAAAACGAAATACGGACTTTTGGAATAGTTTTTCGTGGATAGCTCAACCTTCATAAAAACACTTCAATCAAAAACACCCCTCCGGGAAAAAGCTCCGCCGGTTTCACGGTAAGCCTTCCGCGGGTTTTGTTCGGCACTTGTTTCCGCGTGCCTCACAAACCCCTTGGAAGTCTTTCCTACCGGCTTCGAATTTTCCCCGGCCGGGGTGTTTTTGATTGCTCTAAACTGTCCGGCGGAACGGATGTCGGAAACCGGCCGCAAGCACTCAAACGCAAATAAAAAAGCCCTGAGAGAAAATTCGGAGCCGGTAGAGAAGACTTTTCTGCAGCCTGCGAAGTGCGCATATTAGCACTGAGCAGGGATGCGGGAAAGGCTTATCGTGAAGCCGGCGGAGTTTTCTCCAAAGGGCTTTTTATTTGTGTATTAGCGTTTTCTTGCGATGATATTGTCCATGCAGTGGTAATGCAAAATCCCGGCGCTGTTGTCTTCAAACGTGATCTCGGAAATCTCTTCGATCTGCCAGTCTGCATAGTGGCGGAACAGGTCTCCGGTGCGCCACATCTTCTCGTTTACGTCCCAATCGGGCGGCAGCTCCAGGTAAGGTTTGTCCACGAATACGTTGAAAAAGTTCAGACCGCCGGGCCGGGTCATGGCCTGCACCCGGGCAAAGAAGGGGGCAATGCGCTCCTCCTGCAGATACTGCACGGTGCCGGTGGAGTAGATGATATCAAAGTCTTCCAGGCAGTCCCTGCCGAAATCCGGGTCGTTGATGTCGGCGACAAAGGCGTGAATTTCCACGTTCCTGGCGGCAGCCAGCTTTTTGGTTTTGGCGATGCCGGAGTTGGTAATGTCAAAGGCCCACACGTCGCAGCCTTTTTCCGCCATGTATACTGCATCCTTGCCTTCGCCGCAGCCGATGTCCAGCACCCGCAGTGGACGGTCCGCGGGCATCAGGGTCAGCAGCTTGTCCAGAAAGTCTGCGGGCTGGGTGCCCCAGTAATATTCTTCGCGTTCGTAAAGCTTCTCATATTGTGTTTTGAAATAATCCATAGTCAGGTCCTTTTTTGCAAAAATTGCTTCTTCCGTCCGTTCCGGCGCAGCCGCGTCTGTATCTTTTGCACTCAGATCGATTTTCTGGAAGGCAATCCGGGGGTCACCGTTCTCCAGAAAGATAATGCCGCAGCGGGTAAAGCCATACTTGGCTGCCAGGTGCTGCATGGTCTTGTTGTCTTCGTGGGTGTCCACCCGCACGTTGCCGGTGATCCGCAGGCAGAAGTCCATGGCGGTTTTAAAAACACCGGGCACTGTCCCGTCGGAGGCAATGCGGTGCACGGTACCGTAGGGCAGGCTGTCATCCAGCCAGGCACCGTCTTCGATATATCCGTAGGTGGGATCCGGACCGGTAATAAATACAAAACAGCCGCAGACCTTTCCGTTCTCTTCGGCTACGTAACTGATGCCCCGGGCAATATCCGCCGCGGCATCCTCTTCGTTTGGGTAGGCTCCGTTCCACTGGTTGGGATTGCCGCTCCGACGCATGTAATCCTTGGCGGCGGCATAGATTCTTCCCATTGCGGGAATATCTTCAATTTTTCCTTTTCTGATAATCATGTGCATATTTTATCACATTTTACTTTGTGGTATACTTACAGACGCTATGAGTTACAAAAGAATTTTAACAATTCAGGATATATCCTGCGTGGGACAGTGCAGCCTGACCGTGGCCCTGCCCATCATCTCCGCCTGCGGCAGCGAATGCGCCATTCTGCCCAGTGCGGTGCTTTCCACCCACACCGCCGGCTTTACCGGTTTTACCTGCCGGGACCTTTCCGGCGACTTTCCTGCGATTTTCAATCATTGGAAGAAGGAAGGCATTACTTTCGACGCCATTTACACCGGCTATCTGGGCAGTGCGGACCAGATTGACTACATTTTAAAGTATTACAGAAGCTTTGATGAGAAACCGCTGCTGATCGTAGATCCTGCCATGGCGGACAATGGCAAGCTTTATCCGGCCTTTGACATGAACTACGTAAAGGCCATGCGAAAGCTTTGCGAAGAGGCGGATATTCTGCTGCCCAACCAGACTGAGTACGATTTCCTCTTCGGGGAAGACGGTAAGGACATGACCCTGAAGGAGGGGGCCTGCCTGGTTCTGACCGGCATTTCCAGAAGAGACGGCTATACCGGGATTCTGATGCGGGACGGAGAATGTGAGTCCTACTACGAGCACGAAAGATATCCTCAGGACCGTCACGGCACGGGCGATATTTATTCTTCCGCCTTTGTGGGCGCTTTGATGAAGGGCTGCAGCGTTTGGGAGGCGGCCATCATCGCAGCGGACTATACCGCTTTATGCGTAAAGAATGCTCAGGGCGATGACGAGCACTTCTACGGTGTGAAGTTTGAACTGGAAATTCCCCGGCTTCTGGAGATGCTCCGATAATTTTCGTTGGAAGAATCCGAAAAATATGATATAATCCCAAAGTCAATATAGGACGGTCTTTTAAGCGCCTGCCGGGTCTCCGTGCAATGGCATGCCGTGAACCGTGTCAGGGTGGGAACGCAGCAGCACTAAGCGGATTTTGCTGTGTGCCACGGGTTTGGCGCGGCAGGTACTTAAAGGACCGTTCTTTTTTATTTGGTTATGT
>JAZUDB010000016.1:0-5687 GCA_045639385.1 Anaerovoracaceae bacterium
CACGATTCAAGAACGATGAAGTTACGGATGAAGAACGTGCACAGGATTTAAAATACAAAAGAGAAAGATTTGAACAGGATTTTTAAACATTATGATTTTCTCTTATGAGTTTATCGATTTTTTCCATCTCAGAACCATAAAAAACAGTTGAAAAAAACCTCTTTTCTACGCATAATATAAAATAGATTTAGTAATTTTATAAATAAGTGTTTAGGAGGTTATTATGAACATAACACCAGCCGAAGCTCAGGCAAAAAAGGAAAACGCACAAAATACCTTCCTGCGCCAGCCGCATAAGTGGGTTCCGTGCTCTCCGAAAATCGGAGTTGCCATCATTGCCTATGGCGGAAAAAACTATTTTGACGTTCAGGACGATTTCGAACTCCTCACAAACGTTGTAGACAATGTTCTGGAAAAAATTCCGGTAGACATTATCTGCGGAAACTCCATTTCCATTAACCCGGATAGAGAAAAGATCATGGACGGTCACGTTCAGACCACACTCCACTCCGACGGAATTACCCTGGAACACAGACAGGTTATGCACATGACCGGAGACGAATATCCGCAGCTCATCGCAGATCCGGACGGATTCGTAGAAAACGTTCTTCTCCCGAGAAAACTCCCGTTCCTCTTTGAAGAAGGCCTTGAAAAGGCAGCAAAGAGATTCGAAGCTCTTCTCATGAGCTCCTACAACCAGAAGTTCCATGCTCCGGCAAAACTTCTTCCGTACGTAATGGAAAAGTATGCTCCGCTGAACATGGGCGGCGGTGCAGGACGCTGCTCCACCCCTGGCGACGTAATCATGGACGCCTACAGAGGATTCAAGGGAACCATGACCGACCTCAGAAGACATTATTCCGAAATGAAGGAACTGGCAGATGTTATCTGGGAAAAGAACATGGTTGACCATATGACCGGATACACCTATAAGGACTTCCACTATCCATCTTACATGACACATATTCCGTGCTTCCTCAACCCGAAGCAGTATGACGATCTGTGCTTCAAGTATTTCAAGCAGCAGATTGAAAATATGTATGCCGGCGGCGGAAAGCTCTACATGCTCTCCGAAGGTAACTGGAAGAATGTTATTCACTTCATGAACGATCTTCCGCAGGACAGCGTAATCTTCAACTGCGAAGACGACGATATCTGCGAAGCATACGATACCATCGGAGCAAAGCAGATTATCATGGGCGGCTGCAAGATTGTTACCACCAGACTGGATACAGCCGAAGCATGCAAGGATATGACAAAGAGAGCTATCGATCACTGCGCACCCGGAAACGCATTCATCTATGCTACAGACAAAGCATGGTGCTGCAAGGGCGACTGCAACGACAACCTGATTGAAGCATTCGCATTCGCCGGTGAATACGGTAAATACTAAGGAGGTTTCTTATGGAATACACATTCAGAGACATCATGAACTACATGAAGAACGACAAGGAATGGGACGCTCCCGAAGAAGTAAGAAAACAGGTCGATGGCCTTGTAATGACCGCATTCCGTCTTTAATCTCAAATTAAAACAAAGAAAGACCGGGCTGATTCAGCCCGGTTTTTTAATCGATCTTTTTTTAAACTTTTCTTCCAAAATACTGATAATAACAGCTTTCGATATTCCCGTTGTACAGTTTTCTTCTTTTGTCCGCGGGTTTTCCCATCTTCTTTTCGAAGCTTTTATCCGGTGTGATAATATTGATTTCCCAATAAGGATGTACCTTTCGCAGATACTTCAGGCTTTCGTAAATTCCGTCGATTGCTTCTTTTTCTCCGATGCGCTGTCCGTAAGGAGGATTGCTCACCAGAGAAGCAACTGCGTCTTCAACCCGATTTTTTGCCACATCCCGGACAGAAAAAACGATACAATCGTCTACGCCTGCCTCTGCTGCATTTTCTCTGGCAAAATCCAGCGTACGCTGATCGATATCGGAAGCATATATTTTTACGTCTGCCTTATAATTAATGGCGGAAAAAGCAGCTTTCTTTTCCTCTTTCCACAAGTGTTCCGGAATAAACGACCAATGCATGGCATCAAATTCACGGTTTAAACCGGGGGCAATATTCTTTGCCAGCATAGCAGCCTCGATGGGAATAGTACCGGAACCGCACATGGGATCCAGAAGAACACCGGACTTTGCAAAATAGGACAGCTGAACCAATGCGGAAGCCATGGTTTCTTTGATGGGAGCAGCCACATCTTTAACACGGTAGCCCCGTTTATGAAGCGCTTCGCCGGAACTGTCAAGCATCAGCGTGCATTCGTCATTTTGAAACATAAAGCGAACGGTATATCGGCTTCCGCTTTTTTCAAACCATTCCACGGAATAGGCCTTTGACAATCTGCTGACAATTGCTTTTTCGATAATGGACTGACAGGCCGGAACACTGTGCAGCGTACTGCGGGCAGAGGTCCCGATTACCGTAAAAGCGCCGTCCTTCGGAATATATTTTTCCCACTCTACTTTTCCGGAAGCCTGGAATAATTCTTCAAAACTTACCGCACGAAATTCAGATAGCTTAATATAAACTCTGTCTGCGGTTCTGAGCCATAAATTCGCCCGAACCAGGTCTCTTTCCTCCCCGCAGAACGTAATTCTTCCATTACGGGAATCCGTTGGCTTATATCCGAGATTTTGTATTTCTTTTTTTAAAACAGCTTCCACCCCGAAGGTGGAAGTTGCAATCAGTTCAAAATTCATAAACAGTTTTACCAGAGCAGCGCCGCGTTATATGCAATAGTTTTCTCTCCGTAGTAGTACAAAACATTATTGTCCTGACATAGTCTGGTGATAAAGATCCCGTAGCCCTCCAGGGCAGCCGTAGCTTTTTCCGGAAATCTGCAGGGTTCCGGCTTTGCACATTTCTCGCACACTCTGCAGCCCCCTGCGCCAAGAGACATGCAGTCAGGGTACTCTTTTCTCATAATATCCGTAAATTTTCTAAGAGCGTCGTTCAGACGCTTTCCGGTTTCCGCGTACATTTTACGGTCAATCCTCTTTTCGGAGCGGCCAATGCACTGCAGAATCAAGCCGTTTTTATAAGACTTTAGCAGCGCTTCGTCTTCTTCCGCCGTTCCGTGGGGCGGACAACCCCAATTGGATCCGTAAGATCCGCATTTGTTTTCTTTGCATGCGTCTCTTACCATCTGCATGGGAGTAAGTGTCTGTGTATCGATTACGTTTACTTCATCAAATCCGCAGTCTTTTGCGGTCTGAATGATTTCTTCTATCGTCATATCATTGCCTCGATTTCCCGGATTAATTCCGTGCATATTTCATTTTCCGGAACTTTCCTGATCATTTCGCCTTTTTTGATAATCATTCCCATTCCTTTGCCGCAGGCTACGCCGATATCTGCATTTTTTGCTTCTCCGGGTCCGTTAACGGGACAGCCCATAACGGCAACCTGCAGATGTTTTCCCTGGCGCTCCAGGCGCTGTGAAATCGGATTCAGTTTTGTTTTAACTTCCTCTGCAATTTTCGGAAGATTTACCTGAGTTCTGCCGCAGGTGGGACAGGAAACAAATTCGATTCCTTCTTTTCTAAGTCCCACTTCCGCAAGAATTTTCTTTGCCAGGATTACTTCCTGCACCGGGTCACCGGTTAAAGAAACCCGCATGGTATCGCCGATCCCTGCCAGCAGCAGGGATCCGATTCCGATGGCAGATTTAATCCGTGCATCTTCTCCGACGCCTGCCTCGGTAATTCCCACATGCAGCGGAACGTCCGTCTGCACGGAAAGAAGCTGATGCGCCAGATAATTCATCCGGACGTCCGAAGATTTGATGGATACCACAAGATCCCGGAATCCGAAGCTTTCTGCATATTTTATGGCATCCAGTGCGGATTCGCAGAGTGCTTCCGCGGTTACTCCGCCGTATTTTTCCAAAAGACGCTTTTCCACGCTGCCGGAATTCACACCGATGCGAATGGGGATTCCACAAGCCTTTGCTTTTTCCAAAACAAGACGCACGTGTTCTTCCGAACCGATATTGCCCGGGTTAATACGAACTTTATCGGCACCGCCGTCCATAACCATCAGCGCAAGCTTATAAGAGAAATGGATATCCGCAACCAGAGGCAGCATGCAGGATTTCTTGATTTCTCCGAAAGCAAGAGCTGCTTCTTCGTCGGGAATTGCCAGACGTACAATCTGGCAGCCGGCTTCCTGCAGTGCATCAATTTGTTTTAAGGTAGCGAAAATATCACGGGTATCCGTGTTTGTCATGGACTGAATGGATACCGGTGCGCCGCCGCCGATTTTTATGTTTCCTACTTTAACTTGTCTTGTCATTTTCTCAGTGAATCAATGAAGATGTATCTTTAATTATCAACAAACCCATCAATACAAGAAGGAATACCAAACCTACTCCATTGATGATATTTTCAGCTTTCTGAGAAAGCTTTCCGCGGCAGATCCATTTTATAAACATGATGAAAATTCTTCCGCCGTCCAGTCCCGGAATCGGCAGCATGTTCATAATGGACAGATTTACGGAAAGCAATCCGATTAAATAAATGACATTAATGATTCCGTAAGACGCGGTATCGGCTACTGCCGCAACAATACCGACGATGCCGCTGACGTCATCCACGGAACTGGATCCGTTGAAAAGTCCGCCGAGAAAGCGGAAAATTTCAACAAACATATCTCTGCATTCCAGAACAGAGACTTCCAGAATTCTTCCGAAGCCCACCTTGCCGGCGGCAACTACGGAATAAACGATCACAAAAATGAAAAATCCTACTACCAAGTTGACAAAAGAACCTGCCAGCAGAACAAGCAGACGTTTCCATGCAGGGGCGTTAACGAAAGCTTTCGGATCATCGGAGGGAATCAGATTTCCTTCTTCGTCGATTCCGTCTTCCCCTTCCAGTGCACAGTAACCGCCTATGGGAAGAAGACGGAAGGAATACAGCGTTCCGTTCTTTTCTTTTTGTGTAAGAAGCGGTCCCATGCCCACAGAAAATTCGACAACATTGATTCCCAGCAGTTTTGCTACGGCAAAATGACCGGCTTCATGAAAGGTAATCAGCATAAGAAATCCGATGATTCCTATGGCGATTCCAAGTGTTTGCGTAATATTCATTATGTTAACTCTTAATATATTCCCGGACGATACTTCTCACGTCCGTTTCTAATGCGGTAATGTCTTCGATGCAGCGGATTTCGGTCTTTTGATGTTTATCCAAAGCATATTCCACTGCGTCGGCAATCCCTGTAAAAGTAATGCGGTCCTGAAGAAAAGCGGCAACAGCCTCTTCATTTGCAGCATTCAATACGATGGTATAGGATCCGCCGGCTTCAATCGCCTTATATGCAAGTCCCAGGCAGCGGAATACCTCCGGGTTGGGTTTTTCAAAATGCATAGCACCTAAAGCGAACAGGTCCAGACTCTGTCCCACATTTTCCAATCTTCTCGGATAAGAAAGTGCATAGGCAATGGGAATGCGCATATCTGCCCTTCCGATCTGTGCGATAATGGAACCGTCACAGAATTCAATGGCGCTGTGCACCGCACTTTCCGGATGAACAACAACCTCTATATCCGTTGACGGAATATCGAATAAGCGGCAGGCTTCGATAATCACAAGGCCATTGTTCATCATGGATGCGGAATCGATGGTAATTTTTGCACCCATACTCCAGTTGGGATGTTTTAATGCCTGCGCTTTAGTA
>JAZUDB010000017.1:0-9461 GCA_045639385.1 Anaerovoracaceae bacterium
GCCAGAACCATTGAAATAAATGCAACGGGTAACAATTTAAAGTATTCTGGCAAGGCAATATATGAAATCGCACCTGGAAAAACAAATTGCACAGGAAAACTTAGAAAAATAAGAACCGCTGTCCCCCAGAGTACAACCTTCAAACAATTGAAAATTATCTGAACAGCTAATTTCATCAAACCATTTGTCGCACGATTCCCGCGGATTTCCTTCTTCGGCATAAACATAATTCGAAAGAAGCACGCTATAGTATTGCAAAATGATAGAACTATGCGAGAAAGCCACTTCCGATTCGAATAATCCTTTATTCCAACTTTCTTTTGCCATTCCTCATCTTCCTGCCGCTGCTTTTTAGCTTCATTTTCAGCTTTCATTTCGTCAGCTTTGAAAATAGCAGAAGAAAGCACATCTATCATTTCTTCCTTGCTCATACTTTCAGGAAAAATAACTTTGACATTTTGTTGATCGTTATTCGGTTTTGCCTTTTTATTTTTAGCCATCAGGCATTTTTCTCCTTAAATGTCAGCAATTTATCCCGGTAATACTCGTACTGCTTCTGTCGAGCTTCAATCTCTGCAGGGAGACCAACTGTGATATCGTTGCAGAGAGCATCAAACCGGTCGAGAATAGATACGATACGATTCTGCTCTGCGAGAGACGGCAGTGTAAACCGATATTGCATAACCGCGTCTTTGTCCCCTCTTGGCATCTTTGCTCCTTTAGCACGGCTGTTATCATAGTTGAAAAAATCGTCAGATGATAACACAAAGTATAAGAAGCGAGAATCACAGATCGTTTTATCAGAACGAACAACAAGCACATCTCCGTTTGTACCGCCAACATTATCAGCCAACCATATTTTTCTTAAATATGGTCTGATATTTCCGATTAAAATATCTGCGACAGCATATTTTACCCATTTTCCATTAAGCGGAGCACAATCTGAATCGACCTTTCCCATCCTATTTTGAAGCAGGTTTTCCACACCGACATAGTTCTTAGATGACAATTCGGATGCATTAATCCGCTCTTTTGAATATTTGGATATTTCGCCAAGAGCCACAGCACAATACCCAAACACATACTGGAAGAGCCTAATTATGCTCTGTCTGTCTGTCTGTCTGTCTGTCTGTCTGTCTGTCTGTCTGTCTGTCTGTCTGTCTGTCTGTCTGTCGAGGATTGTCGCGCCGCCTTCTGCGAATGTCAAGAGCTGCTCACGATAAAACTCATATTGTTTTTTCCGAGCATCGATTTCGGCAGGAAGTCCAATGTTTAGATTATTGCAAAGCGTTTCAAAATTATCCAGAATATTAGCATACCGTTCCTGAACATCCAATGATGGTAGCGGAATTTGAATCTGTTCAATAGATGGCACATTGGAGTGTACCACCTTACTTTTTACCTTTCCCTTGCTTTTTTGCTCTCTCGCAGCCTGGGTTGCAAGCACATGGGCAAGATAGCGGGGATTTTGGTTGTGCTTCATAACTACGATATCACCACCCGCAAGACACTTTTCGTATCCTACATACGCGACAGATTTCGCAATATCCTCCACGCTTTCACCAGTTATAGCAAACAGAATATCCCCGTGTTCAAAGAACTTCGGATTTGCAATAGCATCAAGCTGTGTGTGCGAAACACATTCATCGAACCAAGTGTTATAAGTCGTGTATATTTCACCATAGCGAACACAGGGAATGCCGTCCTCGGTGACCTGATCACGGGTAATCCCGGCACCTCTGTAAATGTCGGTAGCAATTTCCTTTAGGGTAACCATAGGGATGCTTGCTTTCGGTTTCAGCAATTCATCCCGATAATACTCATACTGTTTCTTTCTCGCTGTAAGCTCTGCTGTAAGCTCTGCTGTAAGCTCTGTGAAATTGTCCAAAATACGGACAATTTCACGCTGCACCTCAAGGGGAGGCACAGGGATTTTAAGTTCTTCAACAATCTTTGCATCTAATGTCGGAATCCCTGCTTTTCTAACCTTTCCCATCAAGTATTTTTCTTTACAAGATAATGCAATATAAACGTATTTCGGAATGGTTATCTCATTATGAGAAATACAAAAACAACCATCAGAGGACCAAAAATTTTTATCACAAAATCCAACCGTTCCTGCGGATGCTCCAACATTAATCACCATTGTGGTATTTGCCTTGCGATTACTTTCGTGATAATAACCTAATGGTTCTAGTCCTCCATGAAACACAGGATAGTCATTTTCATCGCTAAGCTGATCTTTAGTTAAACGCTTTCCGCGCAATACTCTGGCAAAGTCTCTAATCTTCTTAAACTCCACTCCGTCAGGGCATAATTCGCGAAGTAATTCATCTAGTTTACTCATAGTTTAGATTTCACCTTTGATTCTCTGAAAGCTTTTTTCACAAATGGCTTTCCTGCTGAGATACTCATCTGTTTCTAAGTATGCCTTATCCATTTGCACTCTTGCTCTCGACATAAAGTACATGCCATATGATTCCAAAATCGGCATGTAGTCAGAAGTATTCGCACACTCAATCCTGTTGTGGGAACCACCGTCTTTTCTTCCAAACTGCAATTTTAACTGTCGCAAAGAAAGCTTTTTAAACCCTTTTTTAAAAAATAAAAAGTTTTCTCCGCCTGTTCTTGCATGTGAGTCATATGCAAGACAGTCTGGCTCGCATTCCATTAATGATTGTACATATCCTAATTCCGCATCAGATAAAGGAATTCCTTGATCAGCTTTATCAATGAGCTCCTGCACACCGCATTTACGGCCGTCAATAATAATAAGAGGGTCTTGATCTTCTAATGTTGGAAATGAACTTGTTCCATCATCATACGCCCAAAAGGTCAATATATTACTGCCTGCACCATGTTTTTTGATTTCGGCTCTTGCGGTTTTAGGACTATCTGCCCAATACGAAATCTTTTGATTTGGAAACAAAGAAGAGTACCGGCCTGTGCATTCCCTCAAATTTCCGTTAAAAAGACTGCTCGCAGTCTTTCCATAAAAATCATCCTTAAACTCTAAGCATCTATAGAAATTGAATTCATTCGTCATGTATACCGGTAATTCCGGATATTTGTAGACAGTTATTCCAAAATATTGTCCACTAAAATGATGAAATTCACTCATTCTTCAATCTCCGCGATAATCTTGTCTATCTCCGCTCTCAGCACGTTTTCTCTTGCGACAATCTCTGCAATTTCTGCGTTCAGCTTAACGATATCCACCTTCTCGCGGGTATCCTCTGCCTCCACGTAGGTGCTTACCGACAAGTTATAATCGTTCTCCACAATTTCATCGTAAGACGCCACATGGGCAAAATGCGCGGTTTCGGTGCGTCCGGAGAAAGTATCCACGATGCGGTCCATGTTGGCCGGGGTCAGCTTGTTATTGTTTGTAACCTTAATGCATTCGTTGGTGGCATCGATAAACAGCACCTTGCTGTCCGCCTTTCCTTTTTTCAGCACCATAATGCAGGTGGCGATGGAGGTACCGAAGAACAGATTGGACGGCAGCTGAATTACGCAGTCGATAAAGTTATTGTCAACAAGGTATTTGCGGATCTTCCGTTCCGCGCCGCCGCGATACATAATGCCGGGGAAACAGACGATGGCCGCCGTGCCGTTGGGAGCCAGCCAGGACAGACTATGCATAATAAATGCCAGGTCTGCCTTGCTCTTCGGCGCCAGAACACCGGCAGGAGCAAAACGGGGGTCATTGATCAGCAGAGGATTTTCATCTCCGGCCCACTTAATGGAGTACGGCGGATTGGAGACAATAAGTTCAAAGGGTTCGTCATCCCAGTGCTGCGGATTGATCAGGGTATCTTCGCAGGCAATATCGAATTTATCGAAACCGATGTCGTGCAGAAACATATTGATTCTGCAAAGGTTATAGGTGGTAATATTGATTTCCTGGCCGTAAAAACCGTTACGGACGGCGTCTTTTCCAAGCACTTTTTCTGCCTTCAGAAGAAGAGAGCCGGAGCCGCAGGCGGGGTCGTAGACTTTGTTGATTTCGGTTTTTCCAACAGTTCCGAGGCGCGTAAGAAGCTCGGACACATCCGCCGGCGTAAAGAACTCGCCGCCGGACTTTCCTGCGTTGGAAGCATACATGGTCATGAGGTATTCGTAAGCGTCCCCAAAGGCATCGATATCGTGGGCTTTTACATCGCCCAGATTCATTTTTCCGATACCGTCCAGCAGCTTGCAAAGCTTTTCGTTGCGCTTGGCTACGGTCGCGCCGAGCTTATTACTGTTCACGTCAAAATCGTCAAACAGACCGGCAAAACTGCCTTCGGAAACAGTACCCTTTGCGGAGTTTTCGATGTTGTTGAATATACGCTCCAAGGTTTCGTTCAGGTTCTCGTCATCCGCCGCATTCCTGCGCACATTGCAGAAAAGCTCGGACGGAAGCATAAAGAACCCCTTTTCTTCGATGAGACCTTCTCTTGCACTTTCCGCTTCTTTATCAGACATCTTTGCGTAGTCGAAGTCCTTGTTTCCGGCTTCGATTTCGCCCTCGTTAATATAGTTTGCAAGGTTTTCGGAAATATATCTGTAGAACATCGTGCCGAGCACGTAACTCTTGAAATCCCAACCGTCCACAGAGCCTCTGAGATCATCTGCGATGGCCCATATTGCACGGTGCAGCTCCTCACGTTCCTGTTCTTTTTTTGTATTTACCATGGTGTTTTCTCCTGTAGTTTTGGATATTACAAAACGGCAGCAATGGTTACATGCCACCATATTATATTTTAATATCGATTTGAGCAATGTACAAGAAAAGACAAAAATCCAGGCGGTTTATTCCCGGACTTTCTGTCTCATGTCTTCAAGTTTTTCTTTGTTATTCGAAACAAAACAACGAAAATACTCTAATTCATTTATGTCTGTGGAAGCAACAAACGATTTATTGTATACGTATTCAAACCAAACTGCCTGTCGATTCATCCACCACACGCCAGTAGAATCATCTATAGTCATCACTTCTGTTTCTGCATTTGATTCTTCGGTATTTTCCCCGGGGATTAAAAGAATCGCGGCTTCTGGCATTATTGGTGCAGCAACACACTGTTTCCCGTCGCTTGAAACTACATAAAATCCATTTCTTGGCAGCAAAAACGTACGATTTGTGTTATTTACTAATAACCGTACTTTATATGATAATAGTTCCGGAAAAATCCCTCCGTTATAACCCATTGTAAAGGAAACCACGTTATCATGGTTCTGTTGTTCGCTAAAAAGAAATGCCGTGAAACTTTCCGATTTGAAAGCGTCGAATAACAAATCACTTCGTGACGAAGAAATTGTTATATATCTTTTGCAGACATCATCAAAATCAGAAGGTAACAGTAGTCCATTTTGTGGTTCTTTCAGAAAGCCTTTGATATCACTGATTACTTTTGAAAATGGATTTTCAAACTCTTTATTTAACAGCGATTCTATTTCATCGGAATAATAACCATATTCAGTGCCCAGATCTTTTGAACCACAAGCTCTAATTTGAAGTTTTTCTAAATCTAAATGGTTTACTTTTCCCGATTTGTCTCGGAAGTTCTTTAAAATGAAATTCGGTACTTGAATATGAGAATTTACAGACATTTTCACTCCCTTTGCTAGATATTTTGAATCTTGCTGTTACCATATTTTAGTTGCGTTAGTATATATTGTTTGTTATAATGTCCCCGGTGCTGCCATAACGGTAGGCGGTTAGCCCTCGCAGGAGGGTTGTGCCCTCCGATTCGATAAAGAAAGGAGGGATGCTTATGATTACCATAGATAGTTTAATTGCTGTAATAAGCTTATGTATTGCTTGTTTCAGCCTTGGCTACACGATTGGTCGTAATTCAAAGGCAAAAAAATAACCGCCCAATCCTGACAAAATTTTGCGGTTATTTTTTTCCAAAAAATTTCTAAAGGGCTAACCGACTATCGGCAGCACCTCACTTGTCTATATACTACCGCAGATCTGCAGTAATGTCAAACGCCCGTCCGTTTTCCCCGACTTCATCCTACCCGATTTCTTCCGGGCGGTCCGCAATGCGCCGGGCGCCGGATGCCAGCAGAAAGTCTCTGCTGCGGAAGCCCCAGGAAACGCTGAGGCAGGGAAGTCCCGCATTGACCGCGGTCTGTACGTCCACCTCGGAGTCTCCGACGTAAACCGCATCCTGCGGACCCGCGTTCAGCCGGGTCAGAATCCGGTTCACCCCGTCCGGGGTGGGTTTGCGGCTCACGCCTTCGGTTTCGCCCATGGCAAAATCGATGCTGCCCGCAAAAAACTTTTCGCAGAGCAGTCTGGTGGCAAAATCTGCCTTGTTGGAAAGCACCGCCACCATTGCGCCGGCGGCTTTCAGGCGCTGCAGCAGCTCCGGAATGCCGGGGTAAGGCACGGTGCGGTCCGCGTAATGCACCTTGTAATAGTCGATAAAGTCCAGATAGACCCGGTTGACCGCCTCTTCGGGGCAGCCCTCGGGCACGCAGCGGGTCACCAGATTTTTAATGCCGTTGCCCACGAAGGCCTGCACTTCCGCCAGGGTGCGCGGGGGCAGACCGTTTTTCTGCAGGGCAAAATTTGCCGCCGCAGCCAGGTCACCGATGGTGTTTAAAAGGGTGCCGTCCAGGTCAAAAATGTACAGTTTGTAAAATGTGTTCATCTAAAAAAGCCTCATCTGTTCGTTTTCCCGCTCCGCCCGCAGCAGGGGCATTTCGCGGCGCAGCAGCCGTTCCGCGTCCTTGCGGCTGAAAAGCCAGGGCTCCACGTCTTTGGCGTCCATCATCAGGGGCATGCGGTCGTGCACCGGCGCCATGGAGGCGTTGGCCGCCGTGGTCAGCACCACAAAGCGCAGCCGGTCCTCGATCAGCTTCCAGACGCCTGCCAGATAGATTACTTCCCGCTCCGGGTCCGTAAACGTGACCCGGTTTTTCTCCGCGTCCCACTCGTAGAAGCAGGCCGCCGGCAGCACGCAGCGGCGATTTTCCGCCGAACCGGCAAACGTGGGACGCACCAGAACGGTCTCGGCCCGGGCGTTAATGATCAGGCCGCCGTTTTTTCCGGGAAAGCTCCAGATGCCAAGCGCCGGCAGGATCTGCGGGTCGGAAATCGCCGGCAGAATCTGCGGGTCGGAAGGCGACGGCTGCATCTGCGGGCCGGAAGGCGACGGCTGCATCTGCGGGCCGGGAAAATCCTGCCCGGAAAGGCTTTGCAGGCCGCCAGCCACGATCATCAGGGCTTCGCTGCCGGGATTTAATGTCTGCATCTGCGCCCAGCGGGGTTCAAGTTTGGGTACCAGCCCCAAGCCCAGAAAAGCGTCGTAATTGGTTTTTTCTTTTACGTAATAGCTGCAGCACATAGTTTATTCTTTATAGATTCTGAATTTCTCCGTTTTGGTATTTTTCGAAGCGTCGGACCTGGGTCACCAGGCTGTCCGGCAGCACTTCATAAGCTTTCTCTTTCATCCACGCCGGAATGCCGTAGAAGGCCTCGCCCACGGCGCCTGCCATATCGGCGATGGTGTCGGAATCTCCGCCCAAAGAAATGGCCAGACGGATGCAGTTCTCGAAATTCCTGCTCTCGAAAAAGACTTCCAGGGCCTGGGGCACCGAGCCCTGACAGCTCACGTCGAATTCATAGCCGGGACGCAGGCTGTCGCAAGTAAAGTCAAAAACGTAGCCCAGACTCTCCGCAAAAGCCCGGATCTGTTCCTTGTCTGCCCCGTTTTTTGCCAGATACACGGCCCCGGCAATCGCCTGAGCACCCTTGATGCCTTCGGGGTGATTGTGGGTCACAGAGGCGGTAAATTCCGCCAATTCCAGGGCCTCCGGCAGACTCTTCGCCAGCCAGCCCGCCGCGGACGCCCGCATGGCGGAACCGTTGCCCCAGCTGTTGTACGGCTCCGGATTCTGCATGCGCAGCCACCCCGAAAAGGTGCCGCCGTAGCCCGCGTGGGGGTAAAGCCGTCCGTAATACTTCATGTTTTTGACCAGCAGTTCCTTCCAATCCGCCAAAGTGCGGCCGTCGTTTTCTGCGCCGCACATGTCCATCAGGGTCTGCCCCACGGCCACGGTCATGACGCTGTCGTCCGTAAAGCGGCAGCTCTCCGCGAAAAGTTCGATTTTATTGTAGTCCTTGCAGTTGCGGAATTCGTAAACGGACCCGCAGATGTCACCGATGATTGCTCCCAGCATATTTTCCTCCTGCCATTGCGAAAACGTCCTTTTTTTATATTATATGATTCCCCGCGGACAATTTACAGCACAGAAAGCCGCGGAACCAAAATAATCGGGTCGGGAAGCGGAAGATTTGATTTCATTCCGCGCAAAAAAAGTCTATAATATTTGGTATTATGCGACTTTTTATTTCAATTAATTTTAACGACGTTACCACAGAAAAAATCCAGAAAGTTCAATACGAACTGATGAACTACTCCCGGGGAAACTACAGTACCCGAAGCAATCTGCACCTGACCCTCTCCTTCCTGGGAGAGATTGAAGACAACCGGCTGCCGGACATCAAAAACGCCCTGGACAGCCTGCAATTCCAGCCCTTTACCATCTGCTTTTCGGAGATGGGCTGCTTCCGCAGAACGGAAGAGCTCTGGTGGCTGGGCATACGCAGAAACGAAGCCCTGCTTGCCCTGCACATGCAGCTGGAGGAGGCCCTAAAAGCCCACGGCTTCCAGCCGGAATCCAAGCGCTTCGTGCCCCACATCACCCTGGCCCGGCGCACCCACATTTCCGACGAAGACGGCAAATCCGCCCTGGACAAGCGCTTCACCACCAAGGTCAACGAGGTCTGCCTGATGCTCTCCTCCCGCCCCTGCGGCAAGCTGACCTACACGAAGCTCTACAGCGTTAAGGCAAAGGAGTAGGATTCTGCGTTAAAGACAAAGAACCATAAGACGATGCGGCCCGTACTCCGCCGCATAAGAAAGGAACAAACCATGGAAGAAAAGACCTACCGGCAGATTTCCCAGCAGGAAGCAAAGCGAATGATGGACGAAGAGTCCGGTTTTCTGATTCTGGACGTGCGGGAAGCGGATGAATTTGCGGAGGGTCACATCGGAGACGCCCTGCAGCTTTCCTACACGAAGGTGAACGAGCAGGCGGAAGCCCTGCTGCCGGACAAGGCGCAGACCATTCTGGTGTACTGCCGCAGCGGAAGACGCAGCAAGATTGCGGCCCAGGCTCTGGCAGAGCTGGGATACACCGACATCCGGGAATTCGGCGGCATTATCGACTGGCCCTACGAGATTACAAAATAGAAGAAGAAACCCCCTGTTCCAATGAACAGGGGGTTGTTTTTTCTCAATCTTACAATCTGTCTTCACCGTATTACTGCTTTGGAACCAGCAGTTCTTCTCCGGGGAACAGATAGTTCGCATATTCGATCACATCGTCAAAATGATGACCGTATGCCTGTGCCGTTTCAATAATAACCGTTTGATTGATGATGGCCAGTTCTTTCGTTG
>JAZUDB010000018.1:0-28715 GCA_045639385.1 Anaerovoracaceae bacterium
ACCGGGCAGCGCTTTACGCAGGCGCCGCAGTGAATGCAGTAATCATAGATACCGGTATAAGGACGTACATCCGCCTCCAGCGGCAGATCAATCAGAATGCTGCCGAATCTTCCCGCCATGCCCTTTGCGGTAATCAGACCCTTGGAAAGTCCGAAAGTGCCCAGACCGCAGACATAAGCCGCATGACGCTCGGACCAGGTGCTGCCGAAGGATTCCGGCGTAATTTCCGCATAGCCTTCAATGCCTTTGCCTGCCGTCATTTTCCGGAAACGTCCGTCGGAAGACGGTACGCAGCAGGAAACTCCGTTCTGCACAAACCATCGGGACAGTCCTGCCATAAAAGTATTGATATAATTCTGGCCGTCCACCCGGGCATAGGCCCAGGGCAGAGAGCTGACCGGTCCGTCCTTCCGGTTACTGACCCGCACCTCTTCCGAAGCCGGGAAAAACAGGGAAATCACCGTCCGGCTGCCGGGCAGCCATTCTTCCGGTCCCATAAACCAGGGACCGATGATTCCGGGCTTTTTATACTCCGCAAAAAGCGGGTCCTCTGCAGAACCGAAACCGGCAATGGGTTTGTCGTAAAGACGGATGCCGGCACATTCCCGGTCCGGACAGTCCGCCGACACCAGGTTTCCATCCGAATGTTCGTACAGATAATCTATTTGTTTGAAAACATCTTCTTTATTCATTTTGCAATACCTCCTTATACGCTTCAGGAACAGGTAATTCAAAGTGCATAGGCTCTCCGGTTTTCGGATGATAAAAGTCCAGCCCAGCGGAAATCAGACAGATACTCGGATACGCAATTCCTCCGTATTTCCGGTCGCCCACAAGAGGCATGGACCGGGAGGAAAACTGCACGCGGATTTGGTGGGTCCGTCCCGTCAGAAGCCTGATTTTTACCAGGCTCACATTCTTGCCGCAAATTCTTCCCCGGGCCAGCGTTTCGTATAGAAGCGACGCGTCCCGGACACCTTTGCGCTGCCGATGCACTACGTAGCTTTTGTTTTTCGAAGCATCGTGAAACAGCAGATCGTCCATTCGTCCCTGAAGAGGATCCGGCTTGCCACCGGCCAAAGCATAATAAGTCTTGGCAAAGCGGCCGTCGGCAATCTGTCCGGACAATCCCCCTGCGGCGAATTTGTTTTTCGCGTACACCATGAGGCCGGAAACATCTTTGTCCAGACGATGAACCGGTGCAATTCCATCCGTATTTTCCAGCTGGCGCAGCAATGCAGGAACACATTCTTCCGTTCCGTCATCCTGAGAAGACCGGCCGGCTTCTTTGATGCATACCGCAATATATTTGTCTGTATACAAAATGTCCATGCTATATATTGTATATCTTTATGGCAATAAGTACAATATGAAGCCCGAGATTCCCGGGGAAAGTTTCCGAACTTGCACTTTCTGCAGGCTGTGTTATCATTGCCTTAAGGTGAAAATTATGAAATACGAAACAAACGAAAACAAAACATCCGTTCCCTGCTGTTTTGCCCTTGACCCGCATCTGCACAGCTTCTGTCTTTCTTTGAGCGTGCGGGGCGGCTGCCTATTCGAAAAAGAAGAAGAAAACGGTATCACCCATTTGCTGGAGCACATGGTATTCCGGAATATCAAGAAAAAATACGAATATAAACTTTACGAAATCCTCAACGAGAACTGCCTGAATTTCAACGCGGCAACCTACAAGGAATTCGTTTATTTTTACATCTGCGGCATCCCGGAAAGCTTTGACCTTGCTGCGGACATTCTTCTGTCCGTGCTGGACGAGATATCCATCAGCAAAAAAGAATTTGACGCGGAAAAACAAAGAATCAAGTCGGAAATCCGGGAAAGTTCCGATCGGACCAGCCTTGCTTATTTTGCCGACTCCTTCGTGTGGAAAGACACACCTCTGAAAAATACCATTACCGGAAGCTGCGGCTCTCTGGATAAAATTTCTTTAAAAAAGCTGAACACATATAAACAGCGCCTGTTCACCCGGGAAAACCTGTACTTCGTTTTGTCAGGCAATGCGGGGGAAACCGGCCCGGAGAATTTCCGAAAGAAACTGGAACATCGTGTTATTCCCTCTGCCGTACTCCGCAATCAAAATACCGCTCCCGTTCCCGCGGATTTCGGAAGCAGAAGCGGTGAATTGCATATTAAAAAGGCCGATTTCTGCCGGGCATCCCTGGCTTTTGACGTAGATAACTCCCGCTATCCGGTGGGCGTAAGGGATATTCTCTATTCCCTGCTCTTCCAGGGAGAAACCGCCCTGATTTTTACCGAAATTTCCGAGGACAACCCCATCGTTTATTCTTTGGACAACACTTTTGAGCAATTCGACAACATCAGTGTAATCCGGCTGGAATATCTGGTTTCCCGGCGAAACATCAAAGCCTCCCTGCAGGGCGTCAAACGGGCGATTGATAAACTGAAGCACGGAGAATTTCATTTCGAAGGCACCCTGAACTGGATTCTCGGCACCAGAGAAATGCTTCGGGACAATGCGGAAGAATTGAACTGGGCAATTGCCTATGATAATCATATTCTGGCCGGAGCCCCCATAGATTACGGCAAACCAAAACTGGGCCGCTACGAAAACATCCGCAAAGAAGATATTATCCGGGCTGCCGAAGAAATATTCGTACCGCGGAATCTGAGCATTTCCTTTAAAGGTGACCCAAATGCCATCCGAAATGCCGTGGGCGATACGCCCGCAGATCTATTTGCATAAATCCGCCAGTTTTTCCAGTTTTGCCGCACTGAGAACACCGCTCAGAACGATGGATTGAGCGATTGATGCACCGGGAGCAGATGCCTGCAGATCTTCTGCGGTTTTGCCGAATCCGCTGCTGCCCGAAGTGGCAAAAAGCACAATTCTTTTTCCGGAGAAATCGTGTGCTTCCAGAAAAGCGGCGATAATCCGCGGTGCGGTATACCACCAGATGGGAAACCCCAGAAATATCGTATCGTATTCAGACATTTCCGAACCTGCACTTTTCAGCGCCGGTCTTGCATTTTGGTCTTTCATTTCCAGACTGCTGCGGGAATTCTTGTTCATCCAATTCAAATCGGCCTTCGTGTATTTCTCTTCCGGTTCGATTTCGAAAAGATCCGCACCGATTTTTTCCGCCAGATACGCTGCCGCCTTCGCGGTTCTTCCGCCGGCGGAGAAATATGCCACCAGTTTTTTATTCATATCACACCCTCCTTACAGGATAAAAAACGTCCTTTGCCCCAGCGGACAAAAGACGTTTTTTTGTGGCGCAGGAGAAGAGATTCGAACTCTTGTGCCTTCCGGCAAACGGTTTTCGAGGCCGCCTCGTTATGACCACTTCGATACTCCTGCAAACTATTGAATTAAAGAAGATCCTTCCGGAACAACAAATTTTACAGCCCGCGGCATTACTTTTATGCTCAGTTCCGGGCACACTTCGGTTTCGCCGTCGACGCAGATATTCATATCCGCATGAGGGATTAAATGAAATTCCGAAAGCTGCATGTAACGGATATAAGGTGCAGCTTTTCTGTCTTCCAGATGCTTTCCGGCACGGTACTCCGCCAGGAGTTTCATCAGCCTTGCATTGTACAGAGGTCTGATAATACCCACGTCCATTTATCCGTCCGTAAGAGAAGCCTTGCAGCAGGATTTAAACCCTCCGCCGCAGTACATTCCGTTTCCGATGGCGGTAATCATCAGATTCTCCCGGCAGACATTCCCGGATTCATCCGTATACTCGATATCGTAGGTTCTTTTGGTGGGAAGAAGCTTCAGCGCCGCTGCAAGATAGGACGCGGAACCCTTGAATTTTCCCATCACCCGCAATGCACCGGCGTACTGGTTAATATCGCAGTCCAGACCGATGTTGATCATATTCATGCAATAGGAATCGTTGAATTTGATGATATCCACATACTCTATCGTTCCCGTCAGCTGCTTTTCCAGGTCCAGGAAATTGGATTTATTCTTGAAATTCCGAACAAAATCGTTTCCGGATCCGCAGGGAATTACCGCCAGTTCGGCGTTTCCGTACTCCGCCATTCCGTTCAGAACATCGCTGATGGTTCCGTCTCCGCCCACTGCATAAAAGCGTACGGGGTCCCCGGCAGAAGCGCGGGATTTCACAAAGGAACCGATTTCATGTTTGTTCAGCGATCTGTGAATCTCAAAATCTCCGCCCTGTTCTTTGGCGAATCTGATAATTTCCGGCAGTATTGATTTTTCCGAGTTGCCCACACCGGCAGCCGGATTGATGATAAAGATGTGTTTCATAAATTATATTATAAGATTTTCAGGGGCACTGCGTCAAGTTTATCCAGAGAAACCAGGCGATAATTAATCCCATCCGACGGACCTTCTGCGGCAAATGCCTGTTTTGCACCGTGCAGATGTCCGTAAACCGCCGTTTGTACTCCGTATTTCTGATACAGCCGGGTAAACTCCGTCTGCATATGATCCCGGCTCAGGGGCGGATAATGGGTAGCGGCAATCAAAGGTCTACCCTGTGCCGCCTGGACAGCAGCCTGCAGAGACATCTCCAGCCGAAGCAGTTCCCTTTTATATATTTTATCGTTTTCTTCCGGCGTAAAATCTGCGTTTTTATCCCAGGGAAATGTCCAGCCCCGTGACCCTGCAACAACAAAATCCTCAGCAGCGTAACAGTCATTCTGCACAAAAAAAACAGAGGGAAACAGGCTGCGCATTTTTTTCATGGATGCCCACCAGTAGTCATGGTTGCCACGAAGCAGTACCTTTTTCCCGGGAAGGCTGTCAATAAAAGCAAGGTCGGGCATAGCCTGCTCCAGGCTCAGCCCCCAGCTGATATCACCGGGAATCAAAACCGTATCCTCTGCACAGACCAGCTTTCTCCACCCGTTTTCCAGCCGGGAAACGTGATTCACCCAGGCATAGTCAAAGACATCCATGGGTTTGTCCACATCGCTGCTTAATGAAAGATGTAAATCGGAAATCGCAAATAAACTCATAAATTATATTATATTGCAAAGCTTTTCATTCGTCAAAAAGCTTCCGGGAATCGGAGAAATCTGTCAGCGCTTCTTCCCCCGGGTTCTGCACATCGGAAAGTGCCCGCAGTATCTTTTTGGTACGCACACCCACCAGTTTATCCAAATCCGCACTGACTTTGCCCAGTTTATCCTGAGTATCATCCAAAATTCCGGCAAATTTATCAAACTCGGACTTTACTTCGCCCAGGACCTTCCATACTTTGTCCGCATTTTCCTGCACAGCCAGCGTTTTAAATCCCATCTGCAGGCTGCTGAGCAGTGCAGACATGGTAGACGGCCCTGCAATTACCACACTGTATTCCGTCATCAGTGTTTCTATCATGCCCAGATTTACCGCTTCTGCATACAGGCCCTCAAAGGGCAGAAACATGACGGCAAAATCTGTAGTATACGGTATCTTTACATATTTATTTCTTATGTCACGTGCTTCTTTTTTAAACTGTCCTACCAGGATTTTTCTGCAGCCGTCCACGGCAGTGCCATCGGATGCTTCATAGGCTTCCACCAGATGTGCGTAGGCGTCCCCCGGAAATTTAGAATCGATGGGAAGGTATACCGGGAACTCGTTTCCCGGCAGTTTTACCGCGTACTCTACCCGCTCGGAAGATCCCGGAACCGTGGCCACATTTTCTTCGTACTGAGAAGGTGCCAGTACTTCCCGAAGCAAAGCACCCAGCTGATATTCGCCCAGAATTCCTCTGTTTTTTACATTGTTGAGCACCTTTCGCAGGTCCTCCACACCGTCTGCCACAGATTTCATTTCGCCCAGATCACGGTTCATCAGGCGAAGATAGGAATTAATGGTTTCAAAAGACCCGGAAAGTTTTGAATCCAGATTCTGATTCAAAGAAGTATAGTTCTGACTGAGAGACTGCTGCACCGCATTCTGTACGCCCTGCATGTTCTGCTGCATGGCGGCCTGTACACCGATCACCGTCTGCTGCACGTTGTAAAGATTCTGCTGATTCATCTGGTCATAAAGTTCCGACTGGCGGCTTACGTCTTCCAGGTTATCCTTCAGGCGGTTCATCTGCACCAGCATGACGATGACGATTGCCAAAAGCACTGCGGTCAATCCCAGCAGTATATATGTGAAATATGTATCCATAACATCCTCCGTATTTGCAATTTATTGTACCATAATATATAATCTATGTGTTATGAAGAAACATCTGAGACTTGCAATTTTCATATCTTTGACCCTGATCTGCATTTGTTTCGGCACAGCGGCCGTACATGCGGATTACGTTCCCAATGACCAGAACTACACCAAGCGGGACATCTACGTCAACGGCACAAAAATCACCACCGCAGCAGCCTCCCGCTACGGAAATCTATACATTAACATCGACACGCTGAAGCAGTACGGAGAAACGAGCGGATGGAAATTCGATACCACCAACGAGGTTATCAAAATCAACGTTTCCAGTCTGAACGTCGTATTCGGAGACGCAGAAACCACCGCATTCATCAAAAACAATGCGGGAACGGTAGAAATTCCGCTGAAATACTTTAAAACCAGCTTTGATAAAACGCAGAAATACTATGTTTCTCTGGGAAGCATCGCCCAGCTTGCAAAGATTTCCTGGAAATATGTCGACGGAAACGTTTATCTTACGACAGGAAGTTCCCTCAGCGGGAAATTCGGCACCACCGACGGTACGAAAACTGCAGTCGGAACCCTTTCCGAAGGCGGCAAAACCACCGGTTTTTATGAGAACGAAGTGGTAACGGTAGTAAAAGAAACCACCTCTTTTTATCAGGTAAAAGATGCCCAGGGGAAACTCTTTTATATCAGCAAAGCCGATCTGCAGCTGAAAAACACTGCTGCAGACATTCCGAATTTCAGTACCACCACCAAAACCAAAAGCACCTGGGACCGTCCCATCAGTCTGATGTGGTGCAGAATGAATGAATGTCCCGATCCCATCAGCGGACTGGACTGCTTTGTGAACATTACCCTGGACCAGAAGGCTTCTTCCGATGGATCCTGCTACAACACCACCGACTACGGTTTTATCCAGACAGCCCACGCCAACGGATTTAAAGTCTGGCTCTGTGCCCAGAACGGTTTTTCCGATGATGCCGCCGATTACATCGACGAAAATTTAGCCAATAAATCCGCAGCAAACCGTACCATTGCCCAGTATCTTTTCTACAGCTGTGTTTACAATGCGGACGGAATCAGCTTGGATTATGAATCCATGTCCACATCCAGGAGCCGTGACAATTTCATTTATTTTGTTCAGACTCTCTGCAAATACGGACATAAACTGGGACTTACAGTATCAGTAGCCACTTATTACGGTACCCCCTACAACAATACCCACCTTTATCCCTACGACATATTCGGAGAATGCTGCGATTATCTGCTGGAAATGACATACGGTGAAGATTTTACCGATTCACTTTCCAATATGTCGCAGAAATGGTGGAGAAACGGAACAGACTATATCGCAAGTCTGGCGCCCCCGGAAAAGGTCATCCTGGGCATTGCTTACCACATGCGATATACAGTCTGGGACAGCAGCAATGTTTTAAAAAGAAGCAGCAAGGCTTCTATGCGTACCTTGATGAAAGACCTTTTGACCTACGACATTCCCTATGCCTGGGACGAAACAACGGGACAGTACTATGCAGAAGAAACCGGTACTTATACCGAAAACGGTACCACAAAAAACGGTGTTGCAAGATATTATCTGGAAGAACAAAGATCCGGCGCATTAAAAGCGCAGTACATTGTGGACAACCATCTGGGCGGAACCATCGGCTGGGAATACGGATATCTGTTTGAGCCCAACGAAAAGTTTGACGACGTATTCAAGGCGTTCTACGGAATCTACGAACAGGGAATGACTTACAAAGACTTCGTTCCGGAAACGGAACCCGTCGGCCCCACGCCGCCGGACATGAGCACACTGATTATTCCCTAATCGTACAATCGATAGCTTTCGATAATTCTTTTGACATTTTATTATGAATTCAAAGACACAAAAAGAGCAGCCCTGCGGCTGCTCTTTTATTTCGATTTTCGAATTACTCTTCAGTCGGAGCTTCTGCTGCCGGAGCTTCTGCTGCTTCCGGTGCCGGAAGTGTTGCCTTGATGCTGAGAGAGATTCTCTTTCTTTCCTTGTCAATCTCGAGAATCTTTGCTTCTACTTCCTGACCAAGGGTCAGTTCGTCAGCAACCTTGTTGACTCTCTTGTATGCGATTTCGGAAATGTGTACCAGACCGTCGAGTCCCGGTGCGAGTTCGATGAATGCACCGTATTCTTTAATCTGTACAACCTTGCCCTTAACAAGCTGTCCAACCTGATACTCTTCGTCGATTACGGTCCAGGGTTCCGGATTGTTCTGCTTGTAACCGAGAGAAATCTTTCCTTTTTCTGCGTTCATGGAAAGAATCTTGACATCAATGGTCTGTCCGATTTCAAGAACTTCCTGCGGATGCTTCAGTTTGCCCCAGGAAATCTCGGAAATGTGGAGAAGTCCGTCAATTCCGCCGATGTCTACGAATGCGCCGTAGTCGGTAAATCTCATTACCTTACCTTCCACAACATCGCCGACATGAATCTGTTCCCAGATTTCTGCAAGACGCTTGTCGCGTTCGCCGGTCAGGTAAGCCTTGTGAGAGAATACAGCCTTGTTTCTCTTCTGGTCTACTCTGGTAACTAATACGGGGAGGGTCTTGCCGATATATTCTTCGGCTGTTTCTACGTAATGATCCGCAAGCTGGGACATCGGAATGAAACCAGAAACCTCCTTATAATTTGCGATAACGCCGCCCTTAACTTCTTTGACGACAGTTACATTTACGATTTCTTTGCTTTCTAATGCAGCATTGATTTCGTCCCAGTTTTCGCCGGACTGGAGTCTCTTCTTGGAAAGAAGAATATTTCCGTCACCGTCATCTGTCTTGATGACCTTTGCCTGAATTGCAGCACCTTCTTCGAAAATGTCTGTCAGTTCCTGACCTTCTTCGAGTGCTACTTCAGCCTTCGGAAGCATTCCGTCTTTCTTGCATCCGAGATTAACAACAACATAATCCTTAGTTACCTGTACTACGGATCCGTCTACAACCTCGTTGCGTCCTGGTAATTTGAGAGATTTTTCGATCTGATCCATATATTCGTTCATGTCGAACATCTCTTCATTCTGAATGTTCAGTGTTTCGCTCATACTTGCGATAACCTCCTTAATTTTATGCGCAGGCGTAGATGCCCCTGCAGCAATACCAATTTTACAATCAGTCGGTAAACTTTGCAAGTCCAAGTTTTCAGAATTTACAATTTTTGAACAATATTTTTGGCAAATATCCCTAAGTTTCCGCACGTTGGAACTTTGCATGTCGCCAATGATTACCATCACGTCAGACTGCTGTGCCAAAAGTGCCGCAGAGGCTTGCCGTTGCTGGGTTGCAAGGCATATGGTATTCTCGATTGTGATGTCATCACAAGAAGTTTCATGTACTGCACTTACGCATTTTTCAAAGGTTTCACGGGTCAAAGTCGTCTGAGAAACGATTGTAACCCCAAAATTTTTGTTATTTTCTACAAAAGATTTTGCAGCCTCCGGAGACTCCGTTGCAGCTTTCGGAACATCCACACTGCCCAGGATTCCGATAACCTCCGGATGGGAAGCATCTCCGATGACCAGCAGCGCATTTCCCCGCGCCGCCCCCTTTCTGGCAAGTTTATGCACTTTCGCCACCAGCGGACAGGTTGCGTCAATGATTTCTAAATTTTTTTTCGCTGCTTCTGCATAAGTATTATCCGGTTCTCCGTGAGCCCGAATCAAAACTCTGCTGCCTGCCGGAACTTGAGAAACACTTTCCACGGTAATTAATCCTTCCGCGGAGAGTTCCTCCGTTACGTCCCGGTTATGAATCAGGGACCCCAGGCAGTACAGCACCGTTCCGTCACTGTTTGCCCGACGAAGCTCTTCATATGCGGTGTCCACTGCCCGGGTAACGCCGAAACAGAATCCGGCATGTTCTGCTACTGTAATCTGAGTCATTATTTCTTCTTCTTTTCTTCCAAGGTTTCCAGATATTTTTTAAAGACTGCTTCATTGCCGAAGCCGGTCGGATGATAATACTTCACACCCTCCCGATACAGATTGTCCGGAAGATACTGCTGCTGCACCCAGCCGCCGAAATCATGAGGGTATTTATATCCGATTCCAAGGCCGCGTTTTTTTGCCCCTTCGTAGTGGGAATCTTTCAGATGATCCGGCACATCGTCAATTTTTCTTGATTTCAAGTCAGCCAGTGCCGCATCAATGGCGCAGATTCCGGAGTTGGACTTCGGACTGCTGGCCAGGAGAATCGCTGCCTCCGCCAGCATAATTCTCGCCTCAGGAAAGCCCACCATCTGCGAAGCCTGCACACAGGAAGTAACAATAGAAATTGCCTGCGGATAAGCCATGCCTACGTCTTCGGAAGCAATGACCATCAACCGGCGTCCTACGGTCAGAACATCCGCGTCCGCCTGAATCAGACGGGCCAGGTAATGCACTGCCGCATCCGGATCGGAACCGCGGATAGATTTCTGCAGCGCGGAAAGCAGATTGTATTTATCTTCACTCTTATCGTAGAAGGAAGTCTGACGCTGCATGGCTTCTCCTACTTTATCCAGCGTAATGATATTTCCGTCGATGTTATCCGCAACAAAACCAAGGGTATCCAGCGCGACACGGGCATCTCCGTTGGCTCTGTCGGCAATCATTTCCACAGCAGCTCGCTCTGCCTTGAAATTACGTCCGCCAAGACCCCGCTCCACGTCTTTCAATGCATCTACCAGAATGTTATAAATATTTTCCCGGCTGAGCGGCTTAAACTCATAAATCGCCCGAACCCTGGAAAGAATAGCATTATTCACTGCAAAGTAAGGGTTCTCTGTGGTACTCCCGATAAACCGTACCACACCCTCTTCGATGGCCTGCAGCAGTGCATCCTGCTGCAGTTTATTCCAACGATGGAACTCATCCACATAAAGATAAACTTTTTTGTGAAGCAGTCCGAAGCTTTTGACCTTCGCGTCTTCCAAAACTTCCTTCAGTTCCTTAACGCCGCAGGTGGTGGCATTCAATTCATGGAATTCCGCATCCATCTCCCGAACGATAATGCGTGCCAGAGTGGTTTTCCCTGTACCGGAAGGTCCGAAAAAGATGGCGGATTCAAAGGTTTTATTGACAACCGAATTGTATAAAAGCGACCCTTGGGAAAGGAAGTGTTCCTGCCCGTAAAACTCGTCCAGAGTACGCGGCCGCATTCTTGTTGAAAGAGGTACCATTTTTTATTTTCTCCTATACTCTCTGCTTATTATAACATATCACAATGAAAGTCACTAAAAAAAGTAAATATTCATAAGAAATATGCGTTTACACGTTTTCATGCTTAATGTTATTATAAAAGCGTATTCATAGCGTATAAAAATACGCGCACTTGTTATGATAGGTAAAGAAGATGGAAGACAAGACACTCGTATGCCAGGACTGCGGCAAAGAATTTCTTTTCACAGTAGGTGAACAGAATTTCTACAAAGAAAAAGGGTTTGACAACGAACCGAAGAGATGCAAAGAATGCAGAGAAAAGAGAAAGGCAGCTCACAGAGCACCGAAGGCTGAAGCATAAATTACATCAGAAAGAAAAAGAGAACCGTAATCGGTTCTCTTTTTTTACCGAAAATAATCCGGACCGCCATAGCACAGTTTGCAGGGTAAGTAACCCATTTCTACAGCCTCTTTCCTGGTAACTACTTCGTAGTTTTTATTGTTCTGCACTGTAGAACAGTATTTTTGATGATATTTGACGCCTTCTCTCGGATAGATACAAACCAGTGCATATTCATCTTCACTCCAATCCGATTCACCCCAGAAAGGCCGGTAAAAAACGGTTCTCGATACATGCCTGGTGTCGGTGGAATCTGATACCGTCAGATATGGAATATCTGTTTCCGCCATATCCAGTACAGTAGACCTCCGGTTTACCCTTTCGCAAAGACTTTTATACAGCCGGCTCTCTTCCGTCGCTTCATTCATCAATGACAGAATCAAGACAACGGAAAGAATGAACACCGGAAGAATCATGGCCGCATCCATTATTATACTGCCTCTACTGGTACGAGAATGACTGCGTGACGGAGCCTTTTCTTTTTGTAATTCCGAGCATTTGTGCACTTGCATTTTTTGAAAAATCCACCTTCAGATCAAAACCGAAAACATAATCCGTAAAAGAGAAATCCGCTTTATCGACATAAATAATATTTTCCTCCATTACGGTCATCATACGCTGCAGTTTCTCATTTTTAGATTCTTTCAGAAGTAAAAACCGGAGATAATCTTCATATTCTCCCTTTCCCGAAAATCCCGGAAAAATCGTCAGCGGAACGCATTCACCCGAAAGAATCTGATCGATGCTATTGGATGCATAAGCCCAGGATTCCTCCGCTGCTCTTGCAGCAATCGTAAGTTCCGGCGGGAATTCCGGATTGGTCAGAAGGGCTTCCTCTTCCCATAGCAGCAGTTTTTCCGCATCATTGTAAATGTCTGTCATATGCTGAAAAAAAAGCATCAGGGAAATCTCATGTTTTGCAGCGTCTTGATTTAATTCGTCGCTTTTCTTTCCGTAAATCATGTATTCCGTTTCAGCAGTTCGGTATGTATCTTCTCTGCTGCTTACCGTGTTCGAAAAATTGTTAATGATGTACATATCCAACCCTGAACCGGGTACCTGATTTATCTGACGCAAAAGCTCCTCTGTATCAAATTCATATTCGGACGTATCCACCGTAATACAGTCTGCTTGGATTCTCACAAGACCTCTTTCGGCTTCCAGCGACCCGTTAATATAAAATGAGGCTTTCGACTGCAGGAAATACTCCGATTTTCTGACGGCAAACAATCTGTATCTTCGAAACAGATCCTTTTGAAATTCCGATAAAACGGATCTTCCCGCAACCGCACATACATTCTCTCCGATGCTTCTTGCAGCGAACCCGGCAGAGACCTCCACCATGACAAGACATGTCATTACGACGCTGAGAACAATTATCACCAGAAAAACGCTTGTGTATCCTTTCAGTCGTTTCCGAAAATTCTTTTCCCCGCTAACCATTTTTCCCTCAATATATCTTCTGCGGAAAGTAAAGGTTCCCGCATTTCCTCTGCATACTCGGTGTCTTTCGTAATCGTTTCCTCTGTTTTTTTGCAAAGAGTGATCCCGTTTTTCAAAAGCATCATCAGCACGATGATTATGATGGGAAAAACCACTGCCGCTTCTACAAAAACACTGCCTTTCCAATGTTTTCTTCTGCAGTTTTTCTTACAACTAAAAGCCCGCATTCATCAGATTGCCGAATACTTTGTTGACGAACTTGGTAATCTGTGTTTTAAAAATCAGGCCTACGGCAATGGCGATTGCAATTAAAATTGCGACCTGAACCATTTCCATTCCCTTACTCTTTCCCCAAAGAGCAAAATAGATTTTGTTCATTAATGCATTCATTTTTATATCTCCTTTCCTTTTACATAGACATTAATGCCGGTTCTATACATATAATAATCAAGGACAAAAGCAGCAATGTGAGCGGAAAACAAAGCTTGGTTTCCGATTTATTTGCTATGCTGTGCGCCCTGCTGATCCGCAGGCTCTGCATAGAAGAAATCTCCCTCTCAAATTTTTCCGCCAGTTCACTTCCTTTGTCTCGGTTATCCATCAGAAGAAATGCAAATCGCATCAGAGACTTGCATCGAATCTGCTGCGAAAAAGCATACAGTTCGTTTTCAAAATCCAAGTTTCTGTCCTGAGACTTTTCCAAAACAGAATTCAGAATCAATGACAATATATTTTTCTCCGTTCGAACGGAGTATAGAAATTCATGAAGTGCCGCACTTGCCACCAAACCGGAATTCAAATACAGATTCATACGAATCATTGCAGCCGGGAGCAAGAGCTCTATAGTTTCAAGTTCATGATTTTTAAGCTCCACGCGGCCGCCGCAGCCATCATCAATAAAGACAGGCTCATGATAATTCTTCCCTGTGAGCAGCTGTACAAAACCTCGATATAGTCGTAAGAGCTTATGTTTAAGAAGAACAGAATCAGCGGAGGCATGGTGATCAGAATGACCAGATCCAGCTTTTTTTCTGCCAGAACGGCCTCTGCCTCGTTGTTGAAATTGATTCTGTCTATCAGCAGATTTGAACATTTTAAGCATACTTTTTCCAGATCTCCTCCATTTCGAATACAGATTGAGCAGGCAGATGCAAAGATGGATATTTCTTCGAGTTGACTTTTTTCCGCAAAAGCGTTAAGCAGTTCTTCCAGGCCGCTGTTGGAATTGCGGTAGCTGTCACAGATGAACTTCAGTTCTCCGGTAATAAGACCATCCTTCCCGCTGAACATCTCCGCCTGATCGGCGGCTTCCTGCAAGGCTTCCGGCAGCTGTCTGCCGGAGGCAATGCAGGCGGAAATGGTGTAAAGTGTATCCTTAAAGCCTTCCAGTACGGCCTTTTTCTGTTTTCCTACCACATATTCTTCGTATCGCTGCTCAAACAGCGGGGAAAGACAGAGAAGAACCAGTCCGGCCCAGATTTTGTTGTAATAAAGGTACCCGAGGCAGAAACTCACCACGCAGGCGCAGATGTAATAATCCGCATAATCTTTACCGCGAACCTGATACAGGCTGCATTCCCAGTTTTGTTTTATTTCGGAGTTCCCCCGTTTTTTCCAAAAGGCCATTTTCCTGAAGCCTGTAAATTGTGTTGATTTCAATCTGTTCATTCCGAATTCCTACAATTTCTGAAATCTCCGTCAGTCTTCGATGACCATCCGGAAACCTCTTCAGCTGAACGATAATTTCAACGGCCTCCGCAATTTGCTCCCGAACGGCTGAAAGCGGAAATCCGCTGCTGGCAATATGCATTGTTTCCAGCCGGTTGATGGCACCCCGGGGCGAATTTGCATGGCCTGTTGACAGGGAACCGTCATGGCCGGTACTCATGGCTGCCAGCATATCCACGGTTTCCTCGCCTCTTACCTCCCCCACGATAATTCTGTCCGGACGCATCCGCAGACTGCATCGAATCAGTTCCCGGATGCTGACACCGCCTTTGCCCTGCATGTTCTCCGCTTTGGATTCCATGCGGACCAGATTATCATGTCCGCGAATCTGCAGTTCGGCGCTGTCCTCAATGACAATAATTCTTTCTTCCCGGGGAATACACTCCGACAAAATATTCAAAAACGTGGTTTTTCCGCTGCTGGTACCGCCGCTGATAAAAATGTTGTAACCGCACTTTACCAGATCCCCGAGAAACGATGCTGCATCTTCGCTGATATCGCCCTGAGCAATCAAATCCTCCATAGTGAGCGCAGTCTTTCCGAATTTACGGATGGTTAAAATCGGTCCGTCCAATGCAATATTCGAATTCACAGCATTCACTCTGGAGCCGTCACGCAGACGGGCATCCAGAATGGGATTCAAATCGTTCAATTCTCTTCCGACTTTCGCTGCCAGCCGCTGAATAATGTGACGCAGCTGCTCCGGGCTGTCCATGGTAAAGTCTTCTTTTTGTATCCTTCCGTTTCTCTCCGTAAAGATTGCACTGCATCCGTTTACCATGATTTCGCTGACTTCCGGATTATCCGCAAGATCCTGCAGCGTTTCCAGGTCACAGCGAAGACAGCTGAAAATGCGCTGGATATAGGCACAGCATTCTTCTGTGCCCAGGGAAAAACACCCGGGGTCTTTCATCGCAAATGAAAGACAGGAAGCATATATCGATTCATCGGAGGCATTTACGGAAAAACTGCGGCTTCTGCGAAGCATTTCCGCAGCCTCCGACGGCTTGAACGTTTTACATTTCCAATAATTCCGCAGCAAGTTCCCTTACCTCCGCACCGAATTGTCCGTGAATATCCACTATGCCTTCCGCAAAGCTTTCCCGGTCCTCATCGGGGCTGAAAAAGTGCAGTAATGGTTTTTCCGGCATCTCCTCCGCATACTTCAGAAAATTTTCCCGAAAAGTCTGCCGATCCGTTTTTCCTGTGCAGTTTCTGCCGCAGCACACAACGATTTTTTCGCAGAGAGAACTGATTTCCACAGATCGAAGACTTTGAAAAGGATAGTCCAGCACGACAGCATCAAACTGGCCGGAGAGTGCAATACGATTCATACAAAAATATAAATCCTCCGCAGAAAGCTCCGAAAGCGGATTAAAGAATCCGGCATCTGTGACGTAGGAAACACCGAACTCATCCCGACAAAGGTATTCTTCCGGAATTTCCTTCCCGGTCAGATCACTGCGCAGCGTTACAAACAAACCTTTTGCGTAGCTTCCGCGGTTTCTGACAGGTGCCATTTTGCGTGAAATACCGTCAAAACTGACAACCAGAATTCTTTTGCCCCAAAGCGCCGATGCGATTCTGGAAAATACCACAGCCGCGCTGCTGGTTCCCGCTCCGCCCGCGTCAGATGTAAAGCCGTAAAACTTTGTATCCCCTGTTTCATACCTCATTTTTCTCACCTCAGCCATATTATAATTGCCATTATTTTCCATGTCAATATCTTCCTGTTAAATTTTAACATTTTTATGAGTTTTTCTCACGAATTGTTTGCATTTACTCCGCTGTATATATATAATATGTAAGATAGCGGAGGTATGCCTTGAACACGAAAATCCTTTCTCCGGAAGAAGCACTTCCTCAAATCCAAAAGCTGCTTTCCAGCGGAATTTCCTGCAGAATTGTGGTCACCGGCACCAGCATGACACCCTTTCTGCGGAACAAAAAAGATTCCGTTATCGTGAGACCCTTTTCCGGAAATGTAAAAAAAGGAAAAATCCTGCTCTATACCCGGACGGGCGGAAACTGTGTACTTCATCGGGTCATCCGAACGAAAGACGGCATTGTCATGTGCGGTGACGCACAGGTCCATCCCGAACCTCTGGAAGAAAGCCGGATTCTGGGAGAAGTAAGCACGGTATTCCGCGGCAGCAAAGAAATTTCTGCAGACAGTTTTCTCTGGATGCTGCTTTCCCGCATCTGGATGGCGGTTCGCCCGGCAAGGCCCCTTCTTCTGAAAACTGCCGTCAAAATCAAACAAATACAAAAAAGGAAATCATAACCCAAATGGTCGATATACATTGTCATATTCTTCCCGGAATCGACGACGGATCTCCCGATATGGAAAGCTCCGTCACCATGGCAAGAGATGCGGCAAAAAGCGGTGTCACAACCCTCATTGCCACGCCCCACTGCAACATCCCGGGCGCAGAGTTTTTCAACTACAAAAGCGACGAGCTGACGGACAGATTCCGGGAGTTTTCGGATATCATCCAGGCAGAGAACATCCCGCTTCAGATTCTTCCCGGTGCGGAGATCTTCGCCACGGAGGACATTTCAGATCTGATCCGCCGGGAGAAACTTCCCACCCTGGCAGGCTCCCGTTATCTGCTGACGGAATTCTATTTTGACGAAAACCCCGCATTCATGAACCGGACTTTTCGACAGATCCGATCCCTGGGATTGATTCCGGTCATTGCTCATCCGGAGCGTTATGAAGCGGTTCAGGATGACCCCATTCTGGCTGCGGAATGGTTTGAAACCGGTTATATCATCCAGGTCAACAAGGGCAGCATTCTGGGCAGCCTGGGAGGACGTTCGCAGATGGCTTCTCATTGGCTGATTGAACGGGGACTGGTTCATGCGGTGGCCAGTGATGCCCACGGAACCAGACACAGAACCGCAGACATGTCGGAAATTCTCAACGAACTGATCCGCATCAGTTCCCCGGAATACGCAGACATTTTATTGGAAATCAACCCGCAGCGCATTGCTTCGGACAAACCTGTAATGGAGGCTTAAACCAAAACCCATGCGTTTATTAGAACGAATTGTAACAACACTCTTTATCCTGTCTCTGCTGGCCTACGGCGGAACCAGATTTTACAACGCGAAATACGTAGACCGCGTTGCTCCGGTAATCGGTTTTTCTGCGGAGGGAGAAATTCAGGCAAGCATTCACGTATCAAACGCAGAACTTCTGAAGGACGTTTACGCCACGGATAACAAAGACGGCGATATTTCCAACCAGATTATCGTAAAAAATATTTCTCCGCTGATCACGGCAGATACCGCAAAGGTTTACTATGTTGTCTTTGACAAGGCGAACAACATGGGTACCGCATCCCGGATTATCCGGTACACCGATTACGAAAAACCGCAGTTTGCCCTGAACGAACCGCTGATTTTCGCCCCTGGAGATATTATTTCCTTCATGGACAGACTTACCGCCACGGATATTGTGGACGGAGATATTTCGGACAGAATCCGCGTCACCATGAAAACCGCCACCAGCTACGAAGGCGTTATCAATACCACGGTTCAGGTGACCAACAGCATGGGAGACACCTCTATCCTGCCGCTGCGCGTCATCGTCAGCAATGCCCAGTCGGTCTTCCAGCCGGTGAAACTTACACAGTACATCGACTACATAGATGTGGGAAGCAGCTTCGATCCGTTAAGCTACATTGCTTCCGCAGAAGATGAAGACGGAAAGGAATTTCCCATCTCTTCCATTCGTATCAGTTCCGACGTAAATCCCGCCGAAGAAGGAAATTACCTGGTTACCTATACAAAGGAACTCAACGGAACCCCATATAACGTATTTCTGGCAGTTGTCGTTAAATAAGGAGAATGCATTTTGAACGAAAATCAATATATCAAATGGGACTATATTGAGCCTTACTGCGTGCTGAAGCTCCTTGTGAAAAAAATCTGGCTTGTCCTTATGGCTGCAGTCATCGGTGTGCTTGCGTCGGCATCCTTCCTTTCCACTGCAATCACTTATAAATATTCCAGTTATCTGACCTTTGCGGTTACCTCCCGTTCCGGCAGCGGTATTTACTACAACAATGTAACCGCCGCCTCCAAAGCCGCCACCATTTATTCCGAAGTGCTCCAAAGCTCCGTTATGAAGGATAAACTGGCGGAAGTTATGGGAGGTCCCATCAACGGCAACCTGTCCGCAGCGCAGCTGGGAGATACCAACATCATTAAAGTAACCGCCACCGCAAACAGCCCCAAGGATGCTTTATTTATCATGCAGGCCATGTCGGAGCATTACGGAGATTTGTCGGATTATGTTTCTTCCACGGCAACGATTACGCCGCTGAACAATCCAACCATTTCCGCAACCCCGACCAAAACCTACAATGTAAGAAAGATTGAATTCGTCGCCGGTGCAGGCTGTGCCCTGGCCGTAGCGGCAATCATTATCTGGATTTCGGTTTCTTCGGAAACAGTTCAGACCGCCCGCGGTGCGAAAGACTGCATAGATACCGAAATCATTACTATAATCCCCCACGAGAAAAAGAACTCCAAGAGCAAAAAGAGAAATGCGGATACGGAAATCAATATCAACAACCCTTCCGTCAGTCTCGGATTTACCGAAGCAATTCATAAAATTTCCGCCAGACTGGAGCACGAACGGCAGAAGGGATCCAAGGTTTTCCTGATTTCCAGTGTCAGCGAAGCGGAAGGGAAATCCACCATTTCCGGAAATATTGCACTTTCCGTGGCATCCAGAGAGCCCCGCACCCTCTTTATCGATATGGACCTGCGCCGTCCGGTGCAGAATAAAATTCTGAACATGGAAATTCCGGAAGACAGGGAACTGGGCTACCTGCTCAGCAACGGTTATTCCCCCGAAGAAATCCTGAAAGCAGCCGTTGAAGAACCCTCCACCGGAATGAAGACGCTGCTCAGCAACCGTTCATTTAAGGACAATATCGACATTCTCTCCACGGGAATTCTGGAAAAAACCATACAGCTGGCAAAAGAAAGATTTGAATACATTATCATCGACAGCCCGCCCATCGGCTATTTTGCAGACAGCGAAATTCTTTCCGATTCCGCCGATATTTCCCTGCTGATTGTCAAGCAGGATATCGTTCCGGTTCCGGTAATCAACGATACCATCGACATTCTGAAATCCGGAAAATCCAAACTGATCGGCTGCGTACTCAACGACTTTGTCTCCATTCTGCCCCAAGGCAGCGGTTCCTACGGTTATGGCTACTCTTACGGCCACTACAACAAGTACGGAAAATACGGCAAGTACGGCAAGTACGGAAAATACGGAAAGTATGGAAAATATGACAGACATTCCTCCGAAAAAAGCAAATCCAACATGGACTAAGGGAGCCTGATATGGAGAAAAGCGCAAACGAAAACGTAGAATATATAGACATTATTCAGCTTTTGAAAAGGCTTTGGAAAGCGTTCAAAAAGCTCTGGTACCTGGTACTTATTCTATCCGTGGGACTGGGGTCTTTGATGTACTTCAAAGCAATTCGAAGCTATGCACCCAGATACAGATCCGAAGCAGTGTTTTCCGTCAGCGTAAGCTACAGCGGAAGCACGGATATTTCCAGCTACAGCTATTATTACGACAGCGCCGCCGCGCAGCTGGCAGCCTCCAGTTTCCAGTACATTCTGGATTCCGACTTCATGAAGGAACGCCTGCTGCAGGAACTGGGAACCCCGTATATCAACGGCTCCATTTCCGCAACATCCATTGCGGAAACAAACTTTTTCGTATTGAATGTAACCAGCAGCAATCCGGCAGACGCTTATAAGATTCTGAACAAAGTACTGGAAATCTATCCGCAGATCAGTTCTCTGGCATTGGGCGAAACGCAGTTTTCCATTACAAAAGAGCCCAGCATTCCCACGGCACCAATCAATTCTCCTTCCTGGAAGAAGCAGACCGTTATGGGCGCAGGCATCGGCTTTATCCTGGGTATGGGCATCGTATTTGTTTATTCATTAGTCAACCGCACGGTCAACAATTCCGAAGATTTAAAAAACAGCACCAACCTGCCCTGCCTCTGCTATATTCCGGAAGTAAAGAAGCTGCGCAGCAACAGCAATTCCGGAATTCTTCTTACCAATCAGTCCGGTGACTCCGCCTTTGCGGAAGCATTCCGTCTGCTCCGCTTAAAATTAAAGCGGGAAATGAGTGCCACCGGAGCAAAGGTCATTATGGTGACAAGCTCCATGCCTTCCGAAGGAAAAAGCAGTATTTCTGCAAACCTGGGCCTTTCTCTGGCCAAGGACGGCAAAAACGTAATCCTGATTGACGGAGACCTTCGCGCTCCCAATATCAAATCCGTTTTCGGCATTACCGCAGAAACCGTCGGTCTGGGAGAGATCCTGCAGAAATCCGTAAAACAGGTCACCCTGTATCAGATTCCGAATACAACCCTTTACCTTCTGGCAGGTGATGCGGTAAAAGAAGAGCCCCATACCCTGCTGAAGTACAGCAGAGTCCGCAGCATTCTGGAAACGCTGAAGGCCTCCTTTGATTATGTAATTATCGACACACCGCCCACAGGAATGATTTCCGATGCGGCAGCCTACGCACCCCACGCAGACCTGGCAATTTACGTTATCCGCGAAGATTACGTAACGGCAAATCAGATAAGCGAAGGCATGCAGGTTCTGACCGACAACGGCACAAAGATTCTGGGCTATGTGTTCAACCGCTCTTCTTACGACAACAAATCCACCGGTTCCAAATACGGTTACGGTTACGGAAAATACGGCTACGGCTATGGCTATGGCTACGGCAAAAAGTACGGTTACGGCTACAGCAACGGCTACGGCTATAAGTCCTCCAGCGACAGCAGCAAGAAAGAATGATCGGCGAATATATCAAAAAAACAAAACAAAAAATCGATGAAGGGATGCTTCAGGATATCGTAAAGGAGACCAAATGGATCTACAGTTACACTTCCCGATATAAGAAAGGCATCCTCTTCTTTATTGCGGCAAATTTAGTGCTTACCGGACTGGGACTGGCGTCCAGCGTGGTTTCCAAAAACCTGATAGACACATTGGTCTCGCACAATGCGGAAGTCATCATTACTGTAATTGTCCTGTACCTGGTATTTAATGTGGGCAGAATGCTGCTGAACGCACTGATTCGCCGTCAGAGCGCGAAATTCAGCATTCGGGTGTCCAATGAAATCCGTGCGGATGTGTTCGGCAAATTCCTGAATATCGACTGGCAGGAATCTCTCGGCTATCATTCCGGAGACCTGCTGCAGCGCATCAGCAGCGATGTGGGAACGGTTTCCTCCAGTGTTCTGGGATGGGTTCCCAGTCTGATCACCTGTCTGTTCCAGTTTTTTGCCACACTCTGCGTGATTCTCCACTACGATCCCACCATGGCACTTCTTGCACTGTTCAGCGCCCCCTTTACCGTGCTGCTCTCCCGCAGTTTTCTTTCCAAAATGCGAAAGTACGATAAAGAAGTCCGGGAAAAACAGGCAGACCTTACCGCATTCTACGAAGAGTCCCTGCAGAATCTGCAGGCAATCAAATCCTTCAACTTAAATAAACGTTTTTCCGGAAGACTGGATGAACTGCAGGAAATCTACAAAAATACCAGTCTGGAATACAACCGGTTCTCGGTCAAAGCAAGCCTTCTGATGAGCATTCTCAGTTTTACGGTTTCCTGCCTCTGCATGGCATGGGGCGTTTACCGGCTTTGGAGCGGACAGATCAGTCTGGGTACCATGATCCTGTTCATTCAGCTGGCAGGCATGGTCTCTTCCGGTTTCAGTTCCCTGATTTCCCTGATTCCTTCCGCTATGTCCGCCACGGTTTCCGCAGGAAGAATCATGACCATTCTGGATCTTCCCAAAGAAAATACCGACTGCAGCGAAGAAACCAGACAACTGATAGAAGCGGCCGCAGAAAACGGTGTAGGCCTCTGCATTCAGGACATCTCCTTCGCCTACAAGGAAGGTGCGGCAGTTTTCGACCATTTGAATATTACCGCAAATCCGGGCGAGATCATCGGTGTGGTATCTCCTTCGGGCGGCGGAAAAACAACGCTGATACGGATGATTTTAGGCCTTATCGCCCCATCTGAAGGTACCATGACCCTCTTTTCCGGAGACCATACTGCTGCGCTGGATGCTTCCGCCAGAGCGCTGGTTACCTATGTAGCCCAGGAAAAAGTCATCTTCTCCGGAACCATTGCAGACTGCCTGCGTCTGTCCAATGCAGACGCTTCCGAAGAAGAAATGCGCGCCGCGCTAGAATCCGCCTGTGCACTGGATTTTGTGGAACGTCTGCCGGAAGACATTCATACCGCACTGGGAGAACGGGGCTCCGGACTGTCGGAAGGACAGATCCAGCGTCTTGCCATTGCCAGAGCTATTTTAAGCCCTGCTCCGCTGATGCTTCTGGACGAAGCCACCTCTGCTCTGGACATTGAAACCGAGAAAAGAGTTCTTGCCAACATTCTTTCCGGAAAGAATACCCGGACGGTAATCGTTACCACCCACCGTCCCACCGTATTGAAATCCTGCAGCAAGGTGTACGCCATCCGGGAACAGAAAGCGGTGCTTCTATCCAAAGAAGAAATCGAAAACTTCGGAGAATAAAACAACGAAAGGAAACAAAAACCCTGCGTCCCAAGATGCAGGGTTATTTTATGTACGAAATCGCAGATTTGACGCCTTTCTTTTTTTATTCCGAATCCAGTAAATAATGAACCATACGCTGCGGGTCATCCAGAAACTCCTTGGTAATCCGGTAACTGTCCGTATCTTCGTAGCCCACGGAAGCAATGCCGGATTCCGAGAATTCCAGGATTTCCGCATCCGGATAGGAAAGCAATATGGGTGAATGGGTTACGATAATCAGCTGAGAATTTGCCTTTGCCAGATTATCAATCAAAACCAGCAGCGACATCAGCCGCCGGGGAGATACCGCCGCCTCCGGTTCATCCAGCAGATACAGCCCCTTCCCTTCAAAGCGATTCTGAATCAGTGCCAGAAAAGACTCGCCGTGGGATAAATTGTGCAGCGAAGTCCCGCCGTAGCGTTTCAGGCTGCTGTTTTCATCCAGGTAGCTGGCTGTATTGTAAAAGCTTTCCGCCCGGAGAAAGAATCCGTCCGCCGGTACGCCGGCTTTGTTCAGAACCAAATGCCTGCTGAGCTCCGAATGTGTGGCTTTGGTGGAAAACTGAAAGTCCCTGGAACCTCCCTCTGCATTAAAGCCCATGGCAACTGCAATGGCCTCCAGCAGCGTGGATTTTCCGGTACCGTTTTCCCCGACAAAGAACGTGACCGGCTTATGAAAGACCAGCCCTTCCGTGTTTGCCAGGTATTCCACCAGAGGCATGGAATTCAGGTAAGACCAGGTATCCCACGCTTCCGGCTGATCTTTTAATCGAATGGATCTGAGATAGTTCATATTTTTACTTTCAAAAAAGCGGGGACCGGAAAGTCCCCGCAAAATTCTTTATTTCCGGAGTCTAGAACTCCATCTTCTTTTCGATGTAAGCCTTGAGATCTGCAATGGCAACTCTCTCCTGCTCCATGGTATCACGGTCACGGACGGTGACGCAGCCGTCGGCTTCGGTATCGAAGTCCACGGTCAGGCAGAACGGAGTACCGATTTCATCTTCTCTTCTGTAGCGCTTTCCGATGGAACCGGAAGCATCGAAGTCGATCATAAAGTACTTGGACAGTTCTGCATAAAGCTTTTCGGCCGCTTCGGTCTGCTTTTTGGTCAGCGGGAGAACCGCAGCCTTAAAGGGAGCCAGTGCCGGATGGAAGTGCATTACCACTCTGGAATCTTCCTTGCCGTCTGCGGACAGATCCTGCTCTTCGTAAGCGTCGCAGAGGAATGCAAGAGTTACACGGTCTGCGCCCAGAGACGGTTCTACAACGTAAGGAATGTAGCGCTTCTTCGGGTCGTTGGGATCGATATATTCCATATTGGTGCCGGAGCATTCCTGGTGTCTTGTCAGGTCGTAATTGGTACGGTCTGCAATGCCCCAGAGTTCACCCCAGCCGAAGGGGAAGAGATATTCGAAGTCCGTGGTTGCCTTGGAATAGAAAGAAAGCTCTTCCTTTTCGTGGTCGCGGAGACGCAGCTTTTCCATGTTCATTCCCAGAGATTCCAGGAACTGACGGCAGTAGCTTCTCCAGTAATCGAACCATTCCAGGTCGGTATCCGGTTCGCAGAAGAATTCCAGTTCCATCTGCTCGAATTCACGGATTCTGAAGATAAAGTTGCCGGGCGTAATCTCGTTTCTGAAAGATTTACCAATCTGAGCAATACCGAAGGGAACCTTCTTTCTGGTGGTTCTCTGAACGTTCTTGAAGTTGACGAAGATGCCCTGTGCGGTTTCCGGACGGAGATAAATTTCCGCCTTGGAATCTTCCGTAACACCCTGGAAAGTCTTGAACATCAGGTTGAACTGACGAATGCCGGTAAAGTCTGCTTTGCCGCATTCGGGGCAGATGACACCCTGCTCTTTCATCCAGTTTTCCATCTGTTCGTTGGACCATCCATCCACGCTGCCGCCCAGGTCGATACCCTTTTCACCGGCCCAGTCTTCGATGAGCTTGTCTGCACGGAATCTGGCGTGGCAGGCTTTGCAGTCCATCAGCGGATCGGAAAAGCTGCCCAGATGACCGGAGGCAACCCAGGTCTGCGGGTTCATCAGGATGGCTGCGTCCAGACCTACGTTGTAGGGAGATTCCTGAACGAATTTCTTCCACCATGCTTTTTTTACGTTGTTCTTAAGTTCCACACCGATGGGACCGTAATCCCAGGCATTTGCAAGGCCGCCGTAAATTTCGGAGCCCGGATACAGGAAACCTCTGCTTTTGCAGAGGCTTACGATTGTATCCATGGTAAATTCTTTACTCATGAGATATCTTTTTCCTTTTATTAATTATTTTTCATTTGCTTTACTGCTCATTATTGCCGCCGTCGCTGCAAGCGCCGCAATCACCGGCTTTTTCAGACTCTTCAAAGTCGATGTCTGAGATGTCGAGGATTTTTTCTTCCCGATCGTCCCCGAAGAATGCTTCGGCTTCATCTTTAAGTTCATCATGAATCTCATTTCCCTTCTCTGTTACTTCTTTATAAAGTTCTGTTCCCTTATTCTTTGCCGCTTCAAACAGTTCGGTACCTTTGTTCTTTGCGGTTTCGAAGAAATCTCCGCCCTTTTCCTTTACGGTATCTACAATGCTGCCGCTCTTATCCTTTACGGTCTCGATTACAGTAGAGCTCTTGTCCTTGACGGTTTCGAAAACGGTAGTTCCCTTTTCCTTAACGTTTTCCAGAACGGAGCTTCCCTTTTCTTTGGCTGTATCGAAGAATTCGCCGCTCTTGTCCTTGACGTTTCCGATAATGGTGCTGCTCTTGGTCTTGATTTCATCTACGACCACACCGCTCTTATCCTTTACGGTTCCCACAACTTCGCCGGCCTTTTCGCTGACGCTGACCACGCTGCCGTCTTCTTTAATCATTTCCACTCTGCACTTTGTTGCAGCGGAAGTAACGGCTGCAGCGATTACGCCCCACGGGAAGGCTACGGTTGCGATAGCACCGATAATTGCCGGGATATTCAGAATCACGTCGTCTCCCTTGTAAACGCGGATTTTGGTTACGTTGCCTTTGCGGACGGTTTCTTTTACGAAGCTGCCCATCTTTCCGGCTGCATTGGATTCTTTCTTCTCGTATTCGTTATTGATATTTTCTTCTATGTAGATAATTGCATCAACAACACTGCCGCCGGCAAATTCGAGTGCTTCCTTCGCTTCTTTGTAGCTGACTCCTGTACGGTCCTTTACCTGTTCGATCTGTTCTAATGTAATTTCCATTTTCAACCTCCTCTATATGCGCAAACCTTCCGATTTCAGATTTGCGATACCTAAGTTATCAAAAATATACTGCTTTATGAAAGCCGACAGAGCGGCTGCCGACTCCCTGGGTACCGAAATTCCTTCCAGACTTGTCAGCGGGTGCTGCTCCATAAACTTTACCACATTGATTTTATCATTACTTTGCCCGGACATCAACGGATTTTGTGATAAAGATAAGCCCTGTACGGCAAGTGCTTTTACCTGAAAACCGATGACCAGCGTTTCAAAGTCCGATTTCCGGTTCTGCAGCATCTGCAGGAAATCGGAAAGGATTTTGTACATGCCCGGCGCCGGTTCATCCTCGGGAAGCATCTTCTCGCAGAGTTCCAGCACATAGGATGCCGCCAGGTATTTGTCCACATTTTCTCCGATACCGTAAAAACTCTCTTTGGTTTCTGCGCTTACCGCGTTGTACGTATCACGATTCTTGTACAGCTCGTAGCGGCCTTTGGTGAAAGGGCGAACAGCCAGAGAATTCTTGTTCTTCCCTTTTTCGGAAATAGAAGTACCTGCGGAAATCTTTCCGAACTTTTCGGTAAAGATCACCAGCATTTTTCTGCCGTCCGGTATTTTTACTTGTTTCAGGATAATCCCTTCCGTCTCTGTGTACAATTTCTTTCCTCTCTGCAATTATATCATACCATAGCCCCGGCATGAGATAAATTACATCCGAAAGAAATTAAAACCAAACAATTGATTAAGCCAATTTAAAAGACCGGCAAGGTCATTGAGAATCTTGCCGATCATCATTTTTTGTAGTCTGCCAACACGAATGTTTAGAGAAATCTTTTTTCACCAACACGATTATTTAGTGATTAAATTCACAATTTTCTCATAACGTTCTGCAGAGGGATACAGGGTCCATTCCCCGTCAGTCAGGCTTCCGGCATGACGGTAGGTATGAATCACTGGCGAACCTTTTTCAAAACAGATAAAAAGACTTCTTTCATCTGTACGAACATGATAAACGCCCGGCCCAGAATATTCGGACTTATTTTGAATTAGTGTCCGGACAGCAAGGCATTTCGAAACTTCTTTCAAAATCGTCCGCCCCTGTTCCTCTGACAAATTGATTTCTATAGACTGCTCGTTATCGCCATATTGAATTGCTTCTACAACCCTTTCACCGGGCCTTACCGGGTTAAGAAAGAAAAAGGCAAGACCCAGCAAGCAGAGTATTATGATTAACACAATATTAAACCCTTTTTTAGTAAACGATACTACCTTTTTCATGTAAAATCCTGCAATCTTTACTTTCACTTTATTATATCATGACCTGATTCTTCAACAAAGTCTAAAAAGAGCCCTCTGTGAAGTACAGAAATTAAAACAGTCAATAACCATTTTCTCCGTTTTTCCCATTATTTATATCCGAAATTGCTGATGGCAATTGTGGATTCTCTCCACTTTTCTTTTACTTTAACGAAAAGTTCCAGGTAGACCTTTGTACCGAGAAGCGCTTCGATCTCCACCGCCACGCCATCGGACTGCTGATCCTTTTCTAGTTTTTCGAAAAAGAATATATCGTCAAAAAAATCACAAGATGAAAGCATCTTGTGATTTTTAATTCTTTTATTCTTCCAGGCGCGGAAGCTGTTCCTGACATTTTCGCAGATAATACCCTTTGTCCATATATCCGTCAAGCCAGACGAAATACGGATACGCCTCCTCGTACCTTTTCTGTCTGTACAGATTTACCGCCGATTCGTACACTCTGGCTTTGGAATCTCTGTAATCCGCCATTTCCATGAACGCATTCGCCGCACGAACATATTCGCCGGCGATGTAATAAGCGGCCGCCCTGTTGTACCGACTGTACTTGACCAGGGTGATGGTCGAAATCAAAGCGAAAATAAGAAGGACAGAGATCAATAAGGTCAATACCCATCTTCTGCGGCGGATCATCTGCTTTTCGTACTTTTTCTCATATTCTTTTAATATGGCGGCTTCTT
>JAZUDB010000019.1:0-5789 GCA_045639385.1 Anaerovoracaceae bacterium
AGGAACTTATTTTTTACAGAAAGTCCTTGAAGTATCCGGGATACTTTGTAGAATGGATCTGTTGAACAAAAACCTTTAAACTCGATTCTCAAAGGAGATGCAGATGGCACTGGCAGACTAAGGCAAGGGCCCACCTCATAACGAGGCAGGCCCTTTTCAATACAAACGGTATATCCGCTTTGATCTCCAATGTCGCATTTACTATTTGATGATTTCATGATAATGCTCCTCTCCGGGGGAGTATACCAACGCAGGAAGAAATCTTCAAGCTGTTTCTGGAGGGATCATATTCAGATGATTTCTCATTCATCAATTGATTTGAGATACGCTTTCCTCCACATCCCCGAAGTCATAGAGCGCAAGCCCTGTTTTCTGAATAAGTGCGTCCAGCGATCGTATGTTTTTACCGCAATTCTTGATATCTTCACCGAAGAATACACTGGCTTCCTCTGCCGTAATCGTCCGTGTTCTATCTGTACCTTCACTTTGATAGACAAAGGTCACATGATCCAAATTTCCGATTAAGCCAACAATAACACGCCCGAAAGCATCCATATCCTGCTCTTTCTGGGCAAGCTTTGCTGAAGGGATATCCTCCGAAAGAAGAATTCTCCAACCATACGGTTCCATCGCTGTCTCGAGTTCGTTGGTAAATGCACCAAGGAATGAACTAAGACTTAACGCGTTTGCCGTTCGGTTATTCGCAGGCATATCGCCAACATAATCATGTCTGGTGGCAAAAAGTTCAGATGCCAACGCGGTAACCGTTGCTCCATCTGACCAGATAATCCGGTTGCCGATTCTCACTTCTTTAATGCTTTCTGAAGCAGTATAACTTCCGTTCAAAGCTCCCTTATGGAAGAAGCTTACCAAAACAGTGCGAGCATGCACTGTAACCACTCCGTTCTCTTCAATAAAAGAAAGTGACGCAACAGCATTTCCGCTTCCGGTTGGCACCGCCTTAAAATCCATTTCATTATCTGCTACGTTCAAATACATAGCAGCCCAATTAGGGTCATTATTAGTTCCAATCACAAATACTCGCAGAGCAATTACAACAAGAAGCAGCAGAAGCGCTCCAGCAATACTGCCAAATACAATCCTTCTGTTTCTTTTTCTGTTCTTCTTTAAGAAATCAATCTCCTGTTTCTCTTCCAGGGAAATACTTATATCTTCCACAGAAGATGCCTTCATCGAAGCCAGTGCTTTGCTGCACTTCTCGCAACCAGCCAGATGTTCTTCAATCACCGCATTTGTCTTCTCACTGGTGAGTCCCTCAATATAAGAAGGGAATAAATCCATTACAACTTCGCAATCTATCTGACTCATAACTCCACATCCTTTCTCAGCTTTTCTTTTGCCCGATAGAAGGTCACTCGTGCCCAGTTTTCGCTCTTCCCTTGTACCTCACCGATTTCCTTAAAGGAAAGTCCTCCAAGCGCTCTTAGATACATAACTTCACGGTAGGGTTCTGCAAGCCCGTGTAGCTTTTTTAAGAGGTCGATATTGGAAATCTGGCCAATTACGGTATTCTCCGTGGATTCCGCTTGAAGATCCTGCGCTTCTGACCCTTCAACATCCTCCGTCACTGGATGCTTTCTTCGATAGGTGAGAAGCACATTTTTCGCAATGCCGCACAGCCATGTCGACAGCTTACAGCTTTCATCATAGCGATCAATGCTTCGTATAGCCTGATAAAATGTTTCCTGCGTCAGTTCTTCAGCTAAATCATCATTTCCTGTGCGCACAAGCAGAAAATGATAAACAGTCTTAGCATAACGCTGGTAAATCTCCTCCATGGACTGCAACTCCTCACCTCCCTTCTATCGATTTCATATAGTTAATGCAGATTCAGGATGTTTCGTTACAAGAATTAAATGAAATCCACATTATTTTTTCTATGCCTCAAATAATCTTCATTATTTAGGAAAACAGCCCTGCAGAAAAAAATCCGCAGGGCTGAAATGATGTCTTTCATTTTTTGCACATTTGCATCTGAATTTGTGGTGTAAGCGTGGAGTAAATTGGTGTAAGCAGTGGTGTATACGCCAATTTTCAATCTCCAATTAATACAGTTTTGCGCCTGCCGGAATGTGGTTGTCCACCATGAGCAGATGGAGCTTTTCTTCTCCTTCTTCGCTGTGCTTTGCAGAAAGCAGCATGCCGCAGGAGTCGATGCCCATCATGGCTCTGGGCGGAAGATTGGTAATGGCAATCAGAGTCTTACCGATCAGTTCTTCCGGTTCATAGTAGGCGTGAATGCCGGAAAGAATGGTTCTTTCCGTGCCGGTGCCGTCATCCAGTGTGAACTTTAAGAGCTTCTTGGACTTGGGCACTGCTTCGCAGCTCAGCACCTTGACCGCGCGGAAATCGGACTTTGCAAAGGTATCGAAGTCTACGAAATCCGTAAACATGGGGTCGATTTCCACCTTGGAGAAATCAATCTTTTCGTTCTTGTAGCCGCAGTTGGGGCAGGTACCTTCCAGGCCCTTTTCTTCGGTCTTTTCCGGAGTATAAAGGCCTTCCGGCTTCATTGTCGGGAACAGAAGTACGTCGCGGATGCTCTGGCTGTTGGTCAGCAGCATGCACAGTCTGTCGATGCCGATGCCCAGACCGCCTGTGGGCGGCATACCGTATTCCAGGGCGTTAACGAAGTCGTAGTCCACCTGGCACTTTGCATCCGGCTCCAGAGCTTTGCGCTCTTCCACCTGACGCTCAAATCTGCCGCGCTGGTCGATGGGGTTGTTCAGTTCGGAGAATGCGTTGCCGAATTCCATGCAGTTGATGAAGAATTCGAAACGTTCGGTAAATTCGGGGTCATCCGGCTTGCGCTTGGCCAGCGGGGAGATGTCCACCGGGTAATCGTAAATAAAGGTGGGCTGAACCAGGTTGCCTTCTACGAAGGCATCGAAGAATTCTGCCAGAATGTTGCCGCGGGTCTGCACTTCGGGCAGTTCCACGTTGTGGGCCTTGGCGGCGGCAATGGCGTCTTCATCGGTCTTCCAGTCGTCGTAGTCCACGCCGGAGTATTCCTTTACCGCTTCCTTCATGGTCAGACGGCGCCACTTGTTGAAGTCGATGATCTTGCCGTCGAAGGGAATCTGACGGATGCCGCAGACCTTATCGGCCAGGGTCTTGAACAGGTCTTCCACCAGTTCCATCATGCCTTCGAAATCGGTGTAGGCCTGATACAGCTCGATGGAGGTAAATTCCGGGTTATGCTTGGGGTCCATACCCTCGTTGCGGAAGATTCTGCCGATTTCGTATACGCGGTCGATACCGCCTACGATCAGACGCTTTAAGTAAAGCTCGGTTTCGATACGCAGAACCATATCCATGTCCAGGGTATTGTGATGGGTGGTGAAGGGCCGTGCGGAAGCGCCGATTTCAAAGGGTGTCAGAATCGGGGTTTCAACTTCCAGATAGCCTCTTTCGTCCAGGAAGCTGCGGATTTCCGCCATGATCTTGCTGCGCTTCTTAAAGGTATCCTTTACTTCCGGATTCACGATCAGGTCCACGTAACGCTGACGGTAACGCAGTTCCTGGTCGGTCAGACCGTGGAATTTTTCCGGCAGCGGATTCAGGGACTTGGACAGCAGGGTCAGCTTTTCGACTCTTACGGAGATTTCGCCGGTCTTGGTCTTGAAAATCTCACCGGTGCAGCCCAGGATATCGCCGATGTCCAGCTTTTTAAAGGCTGCGTATTCTTCTTCACCCAGACCGTCTTTGGTAACGTAGAGCTGAATGTCTCCTTCGTTGTCGCGGATGTGGGCAAAGCTTGCCTTTCCCATGACTCTCTTGGACATCAGTCTGCCCGCCACACTGTGGGTCTTGCCGCTGCTTTCTTCCGGATCCAGGTGGTCATAATGCTCCTTGATCCACTGAGAATATGCGTCCTGATCGAACTTTGTAATCTGATAGGGGTCCTTGCCGGCAGCCTGAAGCTCGGCCAGCTTGTCTCTCCGAATCTGAGACTGTTCGGAGATGTAGTTCGGGTTGTTCTGGTTATTTGTGCCTGCCATTGCAATTTACTCCCTGGTAATACCCATAACCTGGTAATGAAGAGTTGTATTTCCTGCGCCGTCCTTGGTTTCGATGACGATTTCCACCTTGTCGCCCTTCTTCTTGCCGATGAGTGCTTTGCCTACCGGGCTTTCGTTGGAAATCTTGTCGTTGAGCGGATCCGCATCGGTAATACCTACGATGGTATAGGTGAAGATTTCTTTTTCATCCAGGTCCTTGATCTTAACTTTTACGCCCAGGTTGACGGTTTCGCCGGAAATGTCTTCGTCTGCAACGATCTTTGCGTTGCGGATCATGGCTTCCAGCTTTGCGATTTTTTCTTCTACTTCTACCTGTTCGTTCTTGGCCGCATCGTATTCTGCGTTTTCGGAAAGGTCGCCGTAGGATCTTGCTTCCTTCAGATGTTCGGAAACTTCCGCACGTCTTACGGTAATTAAATATTCCTTTTCCTGGACCAGTTTGTCGTAACCTTCTTGGGTAAGTAATACTTCTTCTGCCATTTTTACAACTCCTTATTTATATTCTCTTTCAGTTCCGCAATGAGTTTTCTTATTTCTTCGGCACTTTCTGCCGTATTGATCTTCTGACGCAGTCCCGACGCCCCGGGGAAACCCTTGGTATACCAGGCGAAGAACTTGCGCATTTCCAGATTGGCTCTGGGCTGACCCTTTTCCAGAAGAAGCAGCTCGAAATGCTCTTCCAGAACCTCCGGGTCTTTTTCTTTTCCGGAGAAGACCCAGGGATTTCCCATGGACCCTCGGCCCACCATTACCAGGTCGCAGCCGGTTTCTTCCATCATGCGACGGGCGTCCTCGATGGACCGCACGTCGCCGTTGCCGATGACCGGAATGTGCACCGCTTTCTTGATTTCCGCGATGGCCTGCCAGTCCGCGCTGCCGCTGTAATACTGCTCCCGGGTTCTTCCGTGTACCGCGATGGCTGCCGCCCCGGCGTTCTCCAGGGTCCTGGCAAAGCCCACGTAGTCCCGGAATTCTCCGAAGCCGATGCGCATCTTTACGGTGACCGGCTTTCCGCTGGTTTCCCGGGAGGCTTTTACCGCCGCTTCCACCAGCCTTGCGGCCAGATCCGGATTTGCCAGCAGAGAAGAGCCTTCGTGATTCTTCACCACCTTGGGTACCGGACAGCCCATATTGATGTCAAACAGTACGTTGGGCCGGTCGGCCAGCTTCCGTACCGCAAAATCCATCATTTCCGGCTCGGAGCCGAACAACTGTATGCCCACGCGGCCTTCCCGCTCCCGGATTTCCAGCAGTTCCGCCGAACCGGGACTGTTGTAGTAAAGTCCTTTGGCGGACACCATCTCGGTGTAGGTAAGGGAGGCCCCTTCCCTAGCGCAGAGATAGCGGTAAACCCCGTCGGAAACCCCGGCCAGCGGTGCCAGCACCATGGGACTTTGTAAATCCATTCCTAGGAATTGAGTTCCCATAATACCAGCAGTCCCTTTAATGTGAGCATTTTGTCCACCACGTCGATGGCCTTGGAATTGGCAGCCACCATGTCGGACAGACCGCCGGTGGCGATGACCGTCACATTCTCTTCATGCATCTCCTCCTTCATGCGGGCCACGATATATTCCGTGGCACCCACCGCAGAGAACAGAGCGCCGCTCTGCATGCATTCCACGGTGTTCTTTCCGATGATTCTTTGCGGAGTAATCAGCTCGATTTTGGGCAGTTTACTGGTCTTTTCGAACAGGGCGTCCGAAGAAATCTTAATGCCGGCCTCGATCACGCCGCCCAGATACT
>JAZUDB010000020.1:0-4918 GCA_045639385.1 Anaerovoracaceae bacterium
CAAATCCAGGCCCTCTTTGTTCGCAATATACTTCCGGCATTCGCCCAGAATCTTGTTCATCAGTTCCAGGGACTGGTCTCTGTTGGGCACCACGGTGGAATTTGCGGCGGCTTTCAGCCAGTCACCGATATGCTGATATTCGTCAGAGCCTCTGGTATACCAGAGCTTTGTCTTATTGATTTCCGCATAAAGATTTCTGCATTCTTCCTGCAGACCCTTGCCCTGAGCGCCCAGCGCTTCTTCGCTGAAGTTGCTGTAAAGGGAATTTTTGCTCTCATCCATGCGCTTTTCCGGCATCTTTGCGGGAAGAACCGCATCTCCGGTAAGCTCCGCAATCTGCATCTGTTCTTCCGGGGAAACCTTTTCAAAGCTGATTTTCTTGCCCTGGGAGATTTTCTTAAACGCATCGTAAAAGCCAATCCGTTTTCCGTCCTCGTCCTTTGCCGCCATCAGGGCGTTCAGCTTGCTTTCCTTGGAAAGGCCCCGGGCAATATTTGACAGCACCGGGTAATCCCCGCTGACCGCACCGTCCGACAGGGTTCTCTGTTTGATATACTCCACAAAGTCCGCGGCAAGAGGTCCCTCACCGATGGCATTGCTTACCGCATTCTCTATATAGACGCTGTTTTCCGCGGAATCGATGGCATCCGCCTGGGCTGCGGTAAGGGGCGGCAGGTATTCATAGCATTCCGTAGCCGCCATATCATTAAAAATGGTAAAAATACCCGTGTTCTGCAGTACGGCCATCCGGTCTTTAATGGCAGAAACAACCGCAGGTTCCAAATACTCCGAACCGTCGTTAATAAGGTCCAGCGCAGCAAAACCCAGCTCTGCGATTTTCGGATTTGCGGCATAAATCTGTACGGCTTCTTCGGCGCTTCCCAAAAACATGCAGTCGGAAAGGTCCATGCGCAGAAGATCGCCGGCAACCCGGCGGGCAAACTGGCGGCAGCCCTCCTCGGTGGAAAGCTGCTGTTCCAGTGCAAGATTTGTTTTTTCCGCGGTTTCGGTGTCGGAATGGTCCATATAATACCCGGCCAGCCGATAGAATTTCTTCTTAAACCGGGGAATATTATTATACGCCTTGGAAAGGCGGTCGCTGTCCGCACGGAACGCCCTGGACTTCAGTGCCATCTTATGAATTTCCCGCTTCTGCGGATCGGAGGAGGCATTCTGAATCTGTTCTTCCGTAAACTGAATATTGGCAAGCTGTGTTCCTTTATTGATTTTTCTCAGATTTTCTGCTATTTGCTCTTTGGTAAGGGGCGGCATTTCATCTATCTCCTTATAAATGTTTCTTTATTTCTTTTCGATATGTGATAATATCATAAAGTACGTGCAAAGAAAATAAGCAGGAGGAAAAAATGGCCCTTCACATTGTGTTTGTTGAACCGGAAATACCGTCCAACACAGGGAATATTGCCAGAACCTGCGCCGCCACCAACACGGTGCTGCACCTGGTAAAACCCCTGGGATTTTCCCTGGAAGATAAATATTTAAAGCGCGCCGGTCTGGATTACTGGCCTTATGTAAACGTGGAAGTACACGAAAACCTGGAGAAATTCCTGGAAAAGTACAAGGATCACCGCATGTGGCTGTCCACCACCAAAGCGCAGCAGCATTACACGGACGTCCGTTATCAGGACGAAGACATGCTTCTTTTCGGCAGGGAAACCGCAGGACTCCCCAAAGATTTTATTTACGCAAACCTAGACAAAGCCATCCGTATTCCCATGAGTGAGAATACCCGGCTTCGCTCCTTCAACCTGGCGAACTCCGCCAATATCGTACTGTTCGAAGCGCTCCGCCAGCTGGGCTTTCCGGATCTGGAGTAAAAGATGCAGCAGTTCTTTACGGAAGACGCCAAAGATCTCTGGCAGAAACTGAAGGACGAAAAACCGCCGGTGGTGCTCTACGGAATGAACAATATCGCGGAAAAAGCAGCCGCCAGACTTGCCGAAAACGGAGTTGACATAAGCGGCGTTATGGTAAGTAACGGATTTCTCAAAGAAAAGCGCTTTCTCGGATTTCCGCTGGAAACCCTGTCACAAATCGAGGCCAGACTGCAAGATTTCGTCATTCTTTTGTGTTTCGGTACCGACCGTCCGGAGGTACTTGCCCAGATCCGGGAGATTTCCCGCAGACATCCCCTCTATGCACCGGACCTTCCGGTGACCGGGGAAGGCTTTTTTGATGCGGCCTATTACCGCAGCCACCGGGAAGATTTCCGGCAGCTTTCGGCACGTCTGGCAGATGACCAAAGCCGGCTGGTGCTGGAAAATACCATAAAGTACAAGCTGAGCGGCGACCTTTCCTATCTTTTCCGGGCCGAAACAGCGGAAGAAGACTGCTGGAAACTTGCCCTGCCCTGTCAGAATCTGCTGGATCTGGGGGCCTACACCGGCGACACCGCGGCACTTTTCGAACGCCTGCAGCCGGATTATACCGCCGTTTACGCCGCAGAACCGGAGGAACGCAATTTCCGAAAGCTCTGCGAATATGCTCAAGACAAAGAACGCGTCCGGGTCTTTCACTGCGGCATCGGTGACAAAAGCGAAACACTGCCATTCCCCAAGGGTTCCGGCAGAGGCTCGGCTGCAAAAAAATACCTGCCCACGGAATTCTTAAGCGTGGACCGCTTCTGCGCACAAAACCAGGTACCGGTCGATAGTCTTCTGGTAAAAATGGATCTGGAAGGCTGGGAAGAAAAGGCCATCCGGGGCGCCGCCGATCTGATCCGGGACCACCACCCCAATCCTCTGATTGCAGCCTATCACCGTCTGGACGACCTGTGGGCCATTCCCCGGCAGGTGCTTGCACTGTACCCGGACTACAAAGTCTACCTGCGGCACAGCCCCTGCATCCCCGCCTGGGAAAACAATTACGTATTCATTTCAGACAGCGCCGGAAAATAGCCCGGCGCTTTTTGCTTTCCGGAAACGTCTTACTTCAGCGCAGGAAGCACCACCGGAAGACCGTCTTCCGGCGGCCGACGAGTCCATTTTCCCCACCCTTTTTTCTTTGTGTTTTTCTTTGGATTCTCTTTCTGACCGGACTTCCCGGATCCGGACGGCCTGGAAGATTTCGATGCAGAAGATCCGGTTTTCATCTGCGTTTTTACCGCTTCCGGACCAGTTGATTCTTCAAGTTCCGCCGTACACTCCGCCGCAGCTTCCGGCAGCGCTTCTGCGGCAGCTTCCGCATTCCGGATCATTGGAAATTCCAAGACGTCATCTGTTCCCGAAACCCGTCCCGTAAAAAGAGCGGGAACCGCCGGGCAGGTTTCCTTCTCCCGGTTTTCCGAAGAAAACAGTCTGCCTGAATTCGCAGAAGGAAGCGCTCCCTGCAGCAGAAATACACTCCAGCAAAGTGCCATGCACACGGACAGCAGAAAGCCGCCCCACTTTTTCAATTTTGGTTTTATTCTATCCATAATTTCACCCCCGATGCATTATATCACAAATTCCATATTTTAACAGTATAATTTTACCATATTACCCGTTTTCTTCAATAAAAAATCTCTTCCCTTTTCCGGGAAGAGATTTTGCTGCATTGCGATATACTACTTATTTTCGTCTTTGAGTGCGGAAACCTGTGCGGTAAGAGCTGCTACCTTTTCCTTCAGTTCTGCAATCTTTGTCATCTGTTCCGGATAGAGTTCTGTAAGCAGTTCCGGCTTCTTTTCAAACAGATCCTTTGCAATTTCGGTCAGCGCCTTGGTAATATCGGATTCTGCGTCTGCAATCTGCAGCTTTGCCTTTCCGATTTCGCCCAGTTCCTTTGCCTTATCCAATCCCTTTTCACCTGCAGACTTAATGCTGTCTAAAAGTCCCATGTTTACCTCCTTAAATTCTAAAATAATAAAATACTCAAAATTACAACGCGTGTAACTTTATTCTAACACAAAAGACGGTTTGCTGCACTAAGATATTCGGCTTTGCACTTTTCCGCATCGACGGTCAGATATTCTCCGTTTACGTAGAGAATCTGCCCGTCCACCATGGTCATGCATACGTCCGAAGCCTGAGCTGCGTAAACCAGCAGCGCCACACTGTCCACATTGGGCAGCAGATGGGGCTTGTCCAGGTCGATGGCCACGATATCGGCCTTCTTTCCGATTTCCAGAGAACCGGTATCCGGTCTGTGAAGCGCTTTGGCGCCGTTGATCGTGCCCATATCCAGTGCCTGAGCCGCGCTGACGGCCAGGGGGTCGCAGGAGGCACCCTGCTGCAGGATGGATGCGATGTGCATTTCCTCGAACATATTCAGATTGTTATTGCTGGCGGTTCCGTCCGTCCCTATTCCCACAATCACGCCTTTCGACAAAGCGGCGGCTACCGGTGCAATACCGGAGCCCAGTTTCAAATTACTGGTGGGATTGTGCGCCATGGCGGCACCTTTCTCCGCCATGATGTCCAGATCTTCTTCCGAAACCCATACGCAGTGGGCGCAGACCGCGCCGGTATCCAGAATGCCCATCTTATTAAAGTATGCAATGGGGGTCATTCCGTGACGTCCGAGGCACTCCTGGTGCTCGGATTTGGTTTCCGAGATATGGGTATGCACTTCCATGTTGTACTGATGAATCAGATCGGAGCAGCGGGACAGGATGTTATCGTCCATCAGATACTCGGAATGAATCTGCATGTTGGCATGAATTCTTCCGTTTCCCGCATTGTTGAATTCTTTATAGAAAGACTCGGTACCCGCCAGACGCTTTTCAGCGAAATCCAGCGCCCACTGGGCGGTGGGATCGTTGAGCTGCACCACGGATCCGCAGTTTACCTTTATTCCGCTTTCCAGCAGCATGGGCGCCAGGACCGTCTGGTTCCAGTACATATCCTGGTAGCAGGTGGTTCCTCCGGCCAGCATCTCCAGAATGGCGAACTGGGTGCCGATGATTACATCGCTGTCCGTC
>JAZUDB010000021.1:0-8979 GCA_045639385.1 Anaerovoracaceae bacterium
AAATAATTAGCAATACTCATCTTATTGACATATGTGGTAGAATAAACAACAAAAAAGAAAGAAAATGAAATGATAACAATCTTACTGATATTTTTAATAAAAAGTCTGAAAAAAACTCTTTATTCTTATAAAAACGTAATCCTTCTTTCGATAATGGTTTATATAGCTCTTTTGGATCTTATGGCCATTTCGGATATTTTCCAGTTCATCTTTCACGACAGAAGGCTGGGCGCCGAGCTCTATCTTACCAAACTTTTATATCTTCCCGAAACCTTTACCTATTTTGCACTCTTCCCTTTGAGTGTTATGGCTGTTTTTCTGACAGTAAGTAACATTGTTTTAATAAAAAAAGAAGGTCGCCGCCCCACAAACATGCTCGGCATTTTGCTCTCGCTTGCATATCTTGGAGGAACCTTCTTTATCAAAGATGTGCTTCATAAACTTGTAAACAACATTAATCCGTATATCACCTTGTATTTTCTGACGCTTTTAAGCTATATGGAATGCATTCTCGTGGCTTCCGCCATTATGGGATACCTGGCCGCACGCCAGAAGCCGCAGTACGACAAGGATTTTATCATAATTCTTGGTTGCGCCATCAGTAAAAAGGGCGGTCTTCTGCCACTTTTGAGAAATCGTACAAATGCAGCCATTCACTATGCCTGGGAACAGGAAATCGCATCCGGAAAGCCTTTAAAATACGTTCCGAGTGGTGGTCAGGGGCCTAATGAAATAATGAGTGAAGGCTCAGCCATGGAGCTCTATCTTCTTTCACACGGCGCCGAGCAGGACGAAGTCTTCGCGGAAAAGAAATCACGTAATACCTACGAGAACTTTCTTTTTTCCAAAAAGATTATTGATGAACTTAATCCCAACGCCAGAATAGCCTTCTCCACCACAAATTATCATATGCTTCGAAGCGGGCTTATTGCTCAAAGCATCGGTATTGATGCTGAAGGTATCGCAGGCAAAACCAAATGGTACTTCTGGCCCAACGGTTTTGTGAGGGAATTCTTCGGCATCCTGAAGATGCACATCAAAGCCCATCTGATGGTTGCCGCCATTGCCGCAGCCCTCTGCGGCGCCTTCGTCTGGCTGGTAAACATGCTGTAATAAACAAAAAACCGATGCCTCAAAAGCATCGGTTTTATATTTCAGGGTAACGCTCTTCCAACGAACGGAAGGCCGGCGGTTTAATATGCCACAAAGTCCAGCAGACCCAACAGCATCCCCAGTACATAATGGGGAATGCACAGACCCCAGATGGTGTTCTGGCGGCGGTAAATCAGGCCTAGAACGCCCAGAAGCGCCGTGGCGCCGATCATGTAAACAAAGCCCACGTGTACGTGCAGTGCGCCGAACATGACGGCAGACAGCAGCACGGAAAGTCCTTCGCTGTACCGGCCCGGAATAATGCGCCGCATACATTCGTGCACCATGCCGCGGCTGATGAACTCCTGCGAAACCACGGAAACTGCATAGATTACATATTCGGACAAAGGGTATTTGTTCCAGCGAATAAAGGGCTGCCCTGCTTCGAAGAAGCCCGGAGACAGCTTCAGGATCAGCAGCTTCGCCAGGCACATGGCGGCAATTCCGCCTACCGTAATTAAGCTGTCCGTAAGGATGGCTTTTTTTATGCCTTTGGTCTTCAGGCCCACATCTTCCAGGCTCAGGTTCAGACCTCTTTTGACGATAATTGCGGGAATCAGCGCGATGATAATCAGCAGCTTACTGAGCACCGCCGTGGTCAGATGCCGGCCGGTAAAATCCCAGATGGCGTAAATAAAAATCCAGATGCACATCACGCCCAGCAGCACGATAAAAATCTTTGCAGACGAAGAAACCTTCTGCTTCAGATTCTCTTCTTCCGTCTCGTCGGAAAAAGACAGGAACACGCCGATGCGGTTTTCTTCCGCGTCATCCCAGAGAAAGGATACGCTGACGAAAAAACAGAGCCGCGTACCGTCCGCACGCACGTAAAAGACCTTTCTCCGGTTGACTTTTTCCTGAAGCCTGGGAAGCATCGCCACCATCTGGTAAAAATTATCGTTTTCCAAAGACGGGTTCTGTGCCATCAGCTCGGCAAATTTCCGTCCCACCAGAGAGTCATCCATCCCCAGCAGCCTGCAGGCAGAGGGATTCATCTGAACCACCGTTCCGGACATGTCCAGAACCATCACACCGTCCTCGATGTCCCGAATCAGGCGGCTGTCATCCATATTGTACAGCAGTTTTTCAGTCATTTTCTAACCCTTTTACCCCCTTGGCCAATTTTTACTTATGCTTTCGATTTACCTCTGGAAAACAAATTGTATACCGCAGTGATTGCAGCGGCAACCGCACCGAATACCGGCGCGATGGGCAGGGTGTAAACGAAGGGAATGGGAATCCAGCGGTAAAGCATCTCCAGCAGCGGATTGTTTTCCTGGTCTATGGTAAAGAAGTAGTTCGACTTGGGGCACAGACCGGTTTTGCGCAGAATCAGATTAACAACGAACATCACAGCGCCAACGCACACCAAAGCCAGCATAAACTTGGGAACATCCTTGTATTTCGGTTTGTAGAGATCCAGTCCCAGCAGGAAAATGGGTGCCATCAAAATAACCAGATGGGTGAAGTAATACCCTGCCACGTGAATGGTAAGCAGGCTGTAGCCTGCAAAACCGGTGAGCGGCATCAGCAGAGACAGCAGCGGACCGAAGGTTCCGCCGAAGAAGCAGAACGTGGTAATGGTACGGTTTTTGGTCCACATAGCCACCGGCAGGAAGAGCAGCGTTACGTTGCAGAGATTGAAAGGAAGCTCGTTCCAATAAGTGAACTCGCCCCAGTTCTCCGGATAAATGGCCATGTATCCCTTATCCAGCGGAAGAAGCGCCTTATAGAGCACGAATACAATAAAAGTAATTACGTAAAGTCTGGCTACAAACTTGCGTCTGACGTCTTCTTCGCAGTTTTTATACTTTTTAATCAATAAGAAGGTTGCCAGCAGATGACCGGCAATCATGGCAAAATAGACCCAGTTGAAAGGATTGACAATTAACAAATCACGCATGGTTCATTCCCCCGATAAACAAAAAGCGCAGAGATACTGCGCAATAATGGAGCGGGTGAAGGGAATCGAACCCTCAACCCCAGCTTGGGAAGCTGGTGTTTTGCCACTAAACTACACCCGCATGCAGGTACATTATAGCGCAAGGAAGCGTATAATGCACCAAAGTGTTCGGAATATTTCCGGAAAAAACAGATCATATCTGAAAATCCGGTCAGTTTTTTGCCTGCTCGACGCACTTGGAAACGGCATCCAGCACGGCAGACGAAGTGGCGGTGGCGCCGGATACGGTATCTACACCGTAGGTCTGCCACTTCACGATTTCCTCCGGCAGCCGGTCCGCTGCGTTCTGGGTCCGCAGGCTGCTGTCTTCGGAAGAAATGATTTCCACGTTCAGAATGGCTGCTTCACTGAACTCCACCCGCACCGTTACCTCACCGGAAAAACCGTGTCCGGAGGCGGTATACACGCCCGGCTTATAGGAATAAGTCAGCGGCACCGGATCCGAGCCGGGATCGTCGGAAGCATATTCCATAATTTCTGCTTTTCCCTGGGCCTGCAGCAATGCAGATGCCACAGCCTCTTTGATACCGTCAGAGCTTGCGGTTGCCCCGCTGATGGCGCTGACGTAAGGCGTCTGGTAATCCAGAATCTTTACGGGCATGCCGCCGATTGCCGGTTCACATTTTCCGGCGGTTTCGCTGTGTTCCAGCACCACCACCCGGAGAATATCGGTTTCGGAAACCTCCACGCGGACCCAGATGTCCCCGTTGTGTCCCCTGCCGCAGCCGTAATAGGCACCGACCCTGTAGGACGGAACATTCTTACCGTTCATCTGCGCCGCGCCGAAAATCAGCCCTGCAGTGAGCAAAATCATGATGAAAAAAGCAATAATCTGTTTCTTTTTCAAGGAAGAAATCTCCTGAATGTTTCTCGTATTTTAATCTTCTTTGCGGATCTTTGCGCCCACGGCCTGCAGTTTTTCCACAAAGTTTTCGTAGCCTCTTTCCACGTAGTGAATATTGGTCACTTCCGTGGTTCCCGTGGCAACCAGTCCCGCCAGCACCAGTGCCGCACCGGCGCGCAGATCGGTGGCCATTACGCTGCAGCCTTCCAGCTGCCTCTGATTTCCGGGAACTATGGCCACGGTTCCGTCAATGCGGATGTTCGCGCCCATATGATTGAATTCGTGGGCATGCATCAAACGGTTTTCAAAAAGGGTTTCCGTTACCGTACTCTTGCCTCTTACGGTGGTCAGCAGCGCCATGAAAGGTGCCTGCGCATCCGTGGGGAAGCCGGGATACGGCAGCGTCTTGATGTCTGTAGCTTTCAGGGGTCTTACGTCGCCTCTGACCCGCAGGCCTTCCAGCTCGTCGGTAATATCCACGCCGCACTCAATCAGCTTGGCGATAATCGGCCGGACGTGATCCGGCACGCAGTTTTTGATCAGCAGATTGCCCCGGGTAATGGCAGCGGCAATCATAAAGGTAGCGGTTTCGATTCGGTCGGGAATGACCGCATGTCTTGCTCCGTACAGTTTCTTTACCCCTTCCACCCGGATGGTATCCGTTCCTGCACCCTTGATGGAAGCTCCCATTTTGTTCAGGAAGTTGGCAAGGTCTACGATTTCCGGCTCTTCCGCAGCATTTTCAATAATGGTGACCCCTTCCGCCAGGGTTGCCGCCATCATGATATTTTCCGTAGCACCCACGCTGGGAAAATCCAGATAGATCAGAGAACCGATCAGCCCGTCGGAATTTGCGCTGACTTCGTCATCATCGATTACAACTCTGGCGCCTAAAAGCTTTAAGCCTTTGATATGAAGATCCACCGGTCTCTCGCCAATGGCGCAGCCGCCGGGCATGGCAACGGTAGCTTTCCCCATTCTTGCCAGCAGCGGTCCCATAATAAAGAAGGATGCACGCTCTTTTTTAACGAGATCGTAAGGAACCGAAGACTTGTCCACTGTGGACCCGTCTACAATAATCATGTGTTCGTCGTAATTTTCGGTTACCGTAGCACCCACGGAACGCAGTATATCGCACATAATTTCCACGTCGGAAAGACGGGGAATATCCATCAGCTCGCAGACACCGTCCGTCAGAACGGTTGCTGCAAGGATGGGCAGCGTAGCGTTCTTTGCGCCGGAGATTTCGATTTCACCGGTAAGCGGTGCGGATTGTTCTATTACATATTTAGCCATAACAGACCTCTTTCTTTTCTTCACAACAAACCATCCTATTATAATATACCCTATGCATTTTGTCAAAATCAGCAAGGCGGCGGAAGAAAAACAGGCAAAGGATTTTTCTAGAATAAACAGTTTTTCTTGTAAAATACTTACAGATAGGGCATAATATTCTTGTATATTAAGGAGGTAACTATATGACAACCATCAGCTTATCCATAGAAAGCCTGCTCAACTGCATTCTGATTGTCGCAGGAATTGCCGCCATCGTCGTGCTCACCATCGTTCTGGCAAAATTCATCAAAACCGCGGGCGAACTGGGAAACATCCTCGCAAAACTGGATACTGCCATGGATGACGTACAAAAGATGCTGAACAATCTCGGCGAAATTACGGAAACCGCAAAGGACGCAACCCTTGCTGTAAAGGGAACCGTCAGAAAAGCATCGGATTCACTGTCCGACATTTCCGACATCGTATCCACCAATAAAAGTAAGATTTCTGCAGTAACCAGCCTGGTCAACGCAGGTACCAGCCTGGCATCTCTGGTTGGAGCAGACAAGGCAAAGGAAGCGGAAAGAGAACGGGAAAGAGAGCGTGAACGTGAATTGGAAAAAGAGCGTGAACGTGAAAAATCAAAAGGAAAATTAAAGGGCAGAAGACGCAAGTAGGAGGAAAGAATGAAAGCTACAGGTATTGTAAGAAGACTGGACCAGCTGGGAAGAATCGTTATTCCCAAGGAGCTGAGAAATACATTTGATTTAAAGGAAAACGACCCCATCGAAATCTTTGTGGACGGAAGCGACATTATTCTGCGCAAGTATCAGCCGGCCTGCATTTTCTGCGGTGACGCCACGGACGTGGTACAGTTCAGCGGCAAGAACATCTGCAAGAAGTGTGCAGCAAAGATTAAAAATCTGAAATAAAACCAGCATACAAAAACGGACCCTGCGAAAGGGTCCGCTTTTTTTTACATATCCAGTGCTTCCAGTTCTTCTTCGGTAAGCTTTGAAATATCGATATCCTCGTTGAGTTTTTTCCCCTTTTTCTGTCCGTTGTTTTTCTGCTGGTCTTTATGCGCCTTCTTCGGATCCCGCTTAATCTCTTCTTTTTTGTAATTGTAAAATTCCGTGGAAAGCTTTTCCTGCTTGTCGCCCTTACCCTCGTCCAGGATCAGGCGGGTTTTGATTTTGTTTTCCAGAATATTTACCTCGGTCACAACCGCAGGTCCGTCGGGTGTGGTAATCCGTTCTCCGGCGTCCGGCATGCCCTTCTTCAGTTCCGTATAAGTTTCGTTTTCGTACTGCAGGCAGCACATCAGTCTGCCGCAGATTCCGGAAATCTTGGTGGGATTGAGCGAAAGGTTCTGATTTTTCGCCATTTTAATGGACACGGTATCAAAATCGTGAAGCCAGGCGTGACAGCAGAGATCCCTTCCGCAGGAACCGATGCCGCCCATCATTTTGGTCTCATCGCGCACACCGATCTGGCGCAGTTCAATGCGCATGCGGAATGCAGCAGCCAGGTCCTTGACCAGTTCGCGGAAATCTACGCGGCCGTCTGCGGTAAAATAGAAAATTACCTTGCTGTTGTCAAAAGTATACTCTACGTCAACAAGCTTCATTTCCAAGCCCCGGGCATCTACTTTATCCTGGCAGATGGCGAGAGCGCGTTCTCTCTTTGCAATATTCTCCTGATTCTTTTTGCGGTCCTCATCGTTGGCAGCCCGGATGATGGGCTTTAAGGGCTGTACTACGTCCTTATCTTCCACGAACATGATTTCCGATGCTACAACGCCGAATTCCACGCCTCTGGCTGTTTCGACGATTACTTCGTCTCCGGGAACCAGCGAGAAATCCAGCGGATCAAAATAATAATTTTTTCCTGCGGTTCTGAACTTTATACTGACAACTTTTGTCATAAATTCCTCCTGTTAAACCCTTAAGCAAAGCTGCTTGAGAGTGTACGCCGCGTTGTGCAGCTGTTTGATATACATTTCCGCCTGGCGAACCTGCTCGGCCGCTGCCAGAAGTCCGGTGTTTCCCCTGAGAATTCTATTCTCCAATTCCTTTTCCAGCGAAACCAGAAACGCAGCGGAATTTTCCCGAAGATGATCTTTATCTTCCAGGATCGAAGCCAGTGCCGCCTTCTTCCGGTAATAGGCAGCATTCTTTTCGGTAAGTGCCGCAAAATCTGCCGCACAGCGGGAAATTTCTTCGCTGACCGGAGCATCCTGCTCCGCCAGATGGAAGACCATACAGCGGGATCTTACGGTTTCCAGCAGTGCATCCTCCCGTTCGGAGAGCAAAATGAACACTGCCGGAGACATAGGCTCTTCAAGGGTCTTTAAAAGCTTATTTTGGGCGATTTGGTTCATGAAATGCGCGTCTTTGACAAGTACTGCATACCGGCCGCCAAATGGCTTAAATTCCAGTTTTTCGCTCAATTCCAGGATCTGCTCTTTTAAGATGGATTCCCGGTCTTCCGGCTTCTGCACGAGTATAAAATCTTCGTGATTCCCGTGTTCGAATTTCTGCCGGGAAAGCTCGTCCGTACAGAGAACTTTTTCGGACAGCCAAAAGCCCAGCTGTTCCCTGCTTTCAGCGGTGCCGCCCACGAAAAGAAAAGCATGAATACTTCTTCCGGAGGCCAGCATGGCTTCCAGCTGACGGACGATTTCTCTGTTTTCAGTCAATTCTTGCTGCTGCATATTCCTCAAATCTGCGGGCAATCTGTTCTGCAATTTCTTCTACGGAGCGCTTTGCGTCAATCCGGACGTATCGATCTTTATATATCTCTGCCAGCTGCAGATAACCGTTGTAAACATCCCGATGGAAAGAATGTGCTTCCATTTCCATACGGTCCAGTTTCTGACGATTTTCCGCACGGGCCAGTCCCTCCTCCGGGGTCAGATCCAAAAAGAATGTCAGATCCGGGCTGCAGCCCTGCACGGCATATTCGTTAATAACGCGCACACAGTCTCCAAGACCTCTGGCGTATCCCTGATAAGCAATGGACGAATCCATGAAGCGATCGGAAAGTACAATTTTCCCTGCTTCGATGGAAGGCTGAATCAGCTGAGCCACGTGCTGCGCACGGGATGCGGAATACAAAAGCGCTTCCGTCATTCCGTCCATCTCCTTGTTTTCCGGATCCAGAATAATGCGGCGTATTTTTTCGGAAATTTCTGTGCCGCCGGGTTCTCTTGTCAATACAACATCATATCCTTTTGCGGAAAGATATTCTTTTAAAATCTTGATCTGCGTCGTTTTGCCGCTGCCGTCAGGACCTTCAAATGTAATAAAAAAACCTTTTTTCAAAGCTATTCTCCCGGATGCCTTCTTCTGTACTGCATGTCGAATTGTCTGCGTCTTTCCTTTTCTTTTTCGATTTCTTCTTTTCTGCGGTTTTCTTCGTCTTTCAGTTCCATTACGGAATGTGAAAGTTTGACAAACAAAACTATCCCGATCACAAAGATGGGGATGCTGACCAGAAACCAGAAAATGTAGCGCAGAATTTCATACATAATAAGAAATTATACCATAAAACATCAGAAAAAATAATAAAAACGGTTCAATTCGAACCGTTTTTCAGATAAAAAAACTCGCGACTTCCTACTTTCCCAGGCCGCTTCCAACCAAGTATCATCGGCGATGAAGAGCTTAACTACTGTGTTCGGGATGGGAACAGGTGTAACCTCTTCGCTATTGTCACGAGATTTTTCATTTTTTGAAGATCG
>JAZUDB010000022.1:0-9221 GCA_045639385.1 Anaerovoracaceae bacterium
GAAAAACTGGACAAACTCAAGGCCGAAGGAAAAGAAAAAACTGCCACGTACCGGCAGCTTTTCGGAAATAAATTAACCCTGGGCAACATCATTGCCCTGTACAAACTTTACGATTTAATCGATTAGGAGGAACCCCATGAAGCTTGCAAGCGCGCTGTCCGAGCGGGCAGATATACAGACAAGAATCGAAGAACTGGCCGGAAGGCTCAACATGAACGCCAAGGTGCAGGAGGGCGACGTCCCGGCGGAAGATCCCAAGGCGCTTTTAAAGGAACTTAATGGCCTGCTGGCCCGGCTGGAAGAGCTGGTGTCCCGCATTAACCTGACCAACAGTCAAACCCTCTGCGAGGGCAAAACCTTAACCGAGCTGCTGGCCGAAAGAGATGTGCTGGCCAAAAAGCTGGGCATTTACCGCAGCTTCTTAAACGAGGCCAGCTGCAGGGTCAACCGCTACACCAAGTCCGAAATCAAGATTGTCAGCACGGTGGACGTGGCAAAGCTGCAGAAGGACGCAGACGCCATGTCCAGAGACCTGCGCACCCTGGACGAGCAGATCCAGGGCCTCAACTGGACCACAGAACTGAAATAAAACAGTTGGTAGCTTTCCGGAGTGGACGTGATCTCGGCGACTGAGAACGAGTCGCAAGCATGGCGCAGCCGCGGGCGGACTGCATTGAGTTCAAATCTCAAACCTTACACCTTATCGCCCAGCACCCTTACATGCGCACTGTTACCGAGCACTTTTACTACCACATCGTCAGCCGGAAAGCGAGGGCGGGCACGGGGCAATTTGAAAGGAGCAATAACATGAGAATTCAGCTTGGCAAAAAACCGCTGGTGTATCCCCAGCCGGTACTGATGGTGGCAACTTACGACGAGGCCGGCAATCCCGACGTGATGACCGCGGCCTGGGGCGGCGTAGGCGACGATACGCAGATATTTCTCTGCCTGTCCGAGGGTCACAAGACCACACAGAATCTTTTAAAAAACAGGGCGTTTACGGTGAGCATGGGGGTCGAGGGCCTGGAAAAGGAATGCGACTACCTGGGCATCGTTTCCGCCAACAAAGAGCCGAACAAGCTTGAAAAATGCAGACTGCACGTGCATAAGTCCGAACTGGTGAACGCCCCGGTGGTGGACGAGCTGCCGCTCTGCCTGGAGTGCGAACTGATCTCCTACGAGCCGGAGCACTGTCATCTGTTCGGCGAGATCGTGGGCGTTTCCGCCGACGAGCGCATTTTAACCGGCGGCAAGGTGGACATATCCAAGCTGCGTCCGCTGCTCTTCGATATAGACGGCCACGGTTACTACGGCGTGGGAGAAAAGAAGGCGGAAGCCTTTAAAGCCGGCGCAGAAATTAAGTAAAAAGTGCGGAAAACTCTCCCGGGATCGCATTTTTACAAAAAAACGAGTATAGAAAAAACACGAATCCCCCTAAATCGGTTAAATAAACCGTTTTTTTGGGGGGGGGGACACTTCATAATTGAAAAAACGCACCGGACAACATCTTGAAAACGACTCCTATTGCTCCCCATTTGTATGAAAAGAACAGATTGGGGGGCATTTTGATTGGATTTTTGTGCTTTCAGAAATGCAGTATGCCCCCCAAAGAGTGAAAATGCTGCAAAGTGGGGAGACAAGAAACGAAAAATGTCAAAGAAAAAAGCCCCCCATGATTGAAAAAAACGCGTAATTGGGGCGCAAGCAGCATTGGAAATGCTCTAAAAATAGGTACAAAAAGACCCCCAATTAGGACTGTTTGTCTAAACTGGGGGGCTTTTATAGCTTTTGAGAGTGCGTGAATCGGAAGGATTGCTATATTTTTTAGCAAAAATATGGTTCGTTTGCAGGATTTCGGTACTCGCAGCCGCGCTTTTGGGTTGTTTTTCCTCGCAGCTGCGCCGCACGGCTATGTGCAGGAGCCGCGGCGAGCTGCGGAAGGGTTTCCTGCGGTAGCAGCGGCTGCGGTATGGTGTTCGGCCGCGCCGCGAAAGATTTATTTTGCAGTGCTTTTCTGTTTGCGCAGATTTTGCAGTGCTTTTCTGTTTGCGCAGATTTTGCAGTGCTTGCTGTTTGCGCGGATTTTACGGTGTTTGTTATTTTGCGTGTTTGTTATTTTGCGCGGATCCGGTCTAGTTCGGCTTGGATCAGGGCCTGGACCTTGTCGGAGACTTCCCGGTTACAACGTTCGCAGAATTCCTTCGCAGCCTTCCGTAATCTGGCGGAAGGACAGCTCAAAGTCGCCGGAATACCAGGGATCCGCGATGCCGCCGGGGGTGTCGGTAAAGTCCAGCAGCAGCCGGTACTTGTCGGAGGGGCCCAGCAGCCGCTCCAGGTTGCGGATATTGTAGCTTTCCATGGCCACGATGCAGTCGTAGTGCGCCAGGTCCTCCCGGGTAATCTGCCTGGCCCGGCGGCGCCCGAAGGGCACTTTGTGGGCGGACAGGCAGGCCTTGGCGGGCGGATAGAGGTCATTGCCGATTTCCTCCCGGCTGGTGGCCGCGGAGGCGATTTCGAAGTCCTGCTCCCGGCCGGCGCGCTTTACCATGTCTTTCAGGATAAATTCTGCCATGGGACTTCGGCAGATATTGCCGTGGCAGATGAAAAGGATCTTGGTCATATTTTACACCGATTCGATAAACTGTACGGTCAGGCCTGCGGGGTCCTGCACGAAGAAAAATTTAACGTGGGGGTTCGGGCATCTCATTTCGGTGGGGCGAAGGCCTTCCGCCGCCAGCGCCGCTCTGTATGCCGCCGCATCTTTTACCGCAAAGCCGATAGACAGGTTGCATCCTTCGTAGAAGTTTTCCTTGTCCTCGATAATCTCTATCAGGGTCTCATTTTCCGTCCGGTTGCCCATAAAAACGATGGAACCGGAGCGTCTTACAATTTCCAGCTGCGCATACTTTTCGTAGAATGCAATTTCTTTTTTCTGATCCGTTACGTGAATTGTAATGTGCGATAAAAACATGGGGTGCTCCTTTCTACCACTCTTCCCAGTGGACCTTGCTCATGTCTGCGTCTTCGGGGGACCTTGCGGGCAGCGTCTGCCCCGGCATGCCCAGCGACAAAATTGCTTCCAGCGCGTAATTTCCCGGGAATTCGAAGATGCTCCGCAGATAGTCTTCGGTGCTTGACCCGTCCGCAGCGGTGCGCAGCCGGCCCTGAATCCAGCAGCTTCCCACGCCCAGAGAATCCGCGCAGAGATGCATCAGGCTCATGGCGATGGAGCAGTCCTCCACCCACACGTCCTGACGGTCCGTGCAGGCCAGCACAACAATGGCGGCGTCCGCATCGGCCAGAATGCCCGAGCCTGCGGTTCTGCATTTGGAAAGCTTCTGCAGCGTTTCCTTACTGCGCACCACAATAAATTCCCAGGGACGAATGGCCCTTCCGCTGGGCGAAAGTAAGCCCGTCTGTAATATTTTCTTTAGATTTTCTTCCGAAATCGGCTCTTTGGTGTAAGCCCGAATGCTGCGCCGATGGGCAGCTGCCTGCAGAATATCCGTCATTTTGTACTCCTTTCCGGTATTTGTTATCCACATTATATCACAGTCTGCGCCCGCCGCCGCAGAAACAAAAAGACTCCGGATTGCGCCGGAGCCTTTTCTGCAGAAAGCAATGCTTTTTTAAATGTCTTTCAGGAACTTTTCCTTGTATTCTTCATAAAACTTTTCGAAATCGTGCTGCTCCAGAATGTTTTTGGAGTCGACGTCGTGCTGGCCGATCATTTCGTTGTGATGGATGCGGACGGCAATGCCTACGTTGGAGCAGTGGTCCCCGATTCGTTCAAAGTCGGTAAGCATATCGTTGAAAATAAAGCCGTTCCGATAATTGTCCAGATTTTTCTGGGTCTGTTCCAGCTGGCGCAGCTTAAAGTCGCTGCAAAGCTCGTCTACGATCTGCTCCAGGGGTTCGATGCGGTGGGCAGAGTCCAGATCGTCTTCCGTAAACGCTTTGCGGGTCCGGTTTACAATTTCGCCCACAACGGCAATCATGGTGTTCAGCTCCCTGGTTTCGCTGTCAGAGAAAACGATGCTGCGGTCTTTCAGCTCTTTCGCGGTCTGGGCCAGATTCTTCGCATGGTCTCCCAGGCGCTCCAGGTCGTTGATTGCGTGCAGGAACAGGTTCAGGTCCGCATCCTGCCGCTCGCTCAGCTCCTTCTGGAAAATCCGGACGATAAAGTTGCCCAGCTTGTCCTCGTAGGTATCCGACAAAGATTCCAGCTCGCAGACCTTTTCAAAATCTGCCGGATCGTATGCGGAAAACAGCTGCATGGCCAGGGTCACGCTGTCCGAAGAGATGCCGGTCATGGTGCCGAGGACGGATCTTGCCTGGTCGATGGCCAGGGCCGGAACGCTGAGGAAGCGTTCTTCCAGCTTGTCAATATCCCGGCTGCGTTCTTCCGGACGGGATTTATCCGGAACCAGCCGGCAGATAAGCTTTTCCAGAGGCTTCATAAAGGGCGCCAGCAAAAGCACGGTGCAAAGGCGGAAGGCGGTGTTCAGCAGGGCGATGCTGGTCATGGTCATCATTTCTTCGGTAAAGCCGAAGCCCACCGCGGCCTTCAGGCTGTAGAAAATGGCGCTGAACAGCACAACGCCCAGAATGTCCGCCACCAGATAGGTCATGGCGGTACGTTTTCCGTTGGTGTCCGCGCCCACGGCGGAGAGCAGTACCGGAACGGAGGCACCGATGGCAATGCCCATGATGACCGGCAGTGCCAGTCCGAAGCTGACGGCGCCGGTTACGGCCAGTGCCTGCAGAATGCCCACAGCCGCGGAAGCACTCTGGATGATGGCGGTAAACACCAGGCCTGCCAGAATGCCCATCAGCGGGCTGGAGAAATCGGTCAGGAAGGATACGAAAGCCGGGCTTTCCCGCAGGGGATACACCGCGGCAGTCATGGTTTTAATGCCGAACATCAGCACGGAGAAGCCCAGCAGAATTTTTGCCGTGTTGTGGTTCTTCTCCTTGTCGGTAAACACCAGAAGAATAACGCCGGCTACGGAAAGCAGGGCAGTGAGCGTGTCTGTGGAAAGGATCTCAAAAATGCCGCTGCCGCTGACGTTGGACAGGCAGATAATCCAGCCGGTGATGCTGGTGCCCAGGATGGAGCCCAGAATAATGCCCATGGCCTGGCGCACTTTCATCATGCCGGAATTAACGAATCCTACCGCCATTACGGAGGTGGCGGAGGAGCTCTGGATGATGGTAGTGACCCCCACACCCAGCAGGATCCCCTTTAAGGGAGTGCTGGTCAGCCGGTAAAGGATGCGTTCCAGCTCGCTTCCGGCTACTTTTTTCAGACCTTCTCCCATCAGGGACATACCGAAAAGAAACAGCGATACACCGCTGATTAAGCTTACAATATCCGTAAAATGCATGGTTACACCTCCGCGGAGAATTCAAGCGCAGTGTTTTGGACCGGGAAGATGACGGTAATTTCGGTACCTTCTCCGGGGGTGCTGGCGATTCTCACTTCTCCGCCGTGAATCGCCGCGGCGTGTTTTACGATGGAAAGTCCCAGACCTGTGCCGCCTTCTGTTTTGGAGCGGCTCTTGTCCACCCGGTAGAAGCGCTCGAATACCCGGTCCAGACTTTCTTCCGGAATGCCGATGCCGGTATCCTTTACGCGAAGAACGACGCTGCCGTTCTCCGTTCCGGTACGGATGTTTACGCTGCCGCCGTCTTTGTTGTATTTCACGGCATTATCGCAGAGATTGTATACGATGGAATGCAGCAGCTTCGGGTAGCCTGTAAGCACTGCGTCTTTGCACTCTGTCTGGATCTCCACGTTCCGTTCCGCCGCAAAATCCCGGAGGCTGTCCGCCACATTCTGCGCAATGGCGGAAAGGTCTGCTTCCTCGCAGTCCATGCCCGCAATCTGAGAGTCCAGAGTGTTCAGGTCGATAACGTCTTCCACCAGTTGGGACATGCGCCGGGATTCGTCGTAGATTTTTTCCGCAAAGGGGAGGATGTCCTCCTGGGAGGCAATGCCTTCCTTGATCAGCTCTGCGTAGCCGGAAATGGTATGCAGCGGGGTCTTCAGTTCGTGAGATACGTTGGCGGTGAATTCCTTCCGGATTTTCTCCGTCTTTTCCAGCTCTTTCTGGTCTCGCCGCAGCTGTTTCTGCTGTGCCGCAATCCGGGTCAGCAGGGGCTGCAGTTCCTCGTAGGTGTTTGCTTCCAGCGGATTGTTCAGGTCAATTCCGTTGATGGGGTTCACAATCTTTTTGGACAGATTGGATGCGATGGTATAGGACAGAACGGAAGTTACCAGAACGATGATGATGATGGGCTGAATAAAGCCGATCAGCAGGGTCAGAATGGTCTTCTGTGAGCTTGCAAGGCGGACGATGCTTCCGTCGGAAAGCTTTTCCGCGCAGTAGAACTGTTTTTCCAGCAGGGAAGAGGAATACCGGGAGCTTTCTCCGCGGCCTTCCGCGATGGCCTGCTGTACCTCCGGGCGTTCCAGGTGGTTGCCCATGTCGGATGGGTTCAGTTCGTTATCGAAAATCACGGTGCCGTCGGCGGAAATCCAGGTGATCCGCATGCTGTCGCTATTGAAAGAATCCAGATATTCTTTTCCGAAATGCTCCAGTCCGCCGGCCACCATGGAAAGCCGGTCTCTGGTGCGGTTTTCCAGCGTGTACGAGAAATAGCCGTACATGCTCCAGATGACCAGCAGCAGGGTCAGCCCCACCAGGATGATGGTCATCAAAAAAGTAGATTTAAATATTTTATGCTTCATTGTCTGCCTCTATTCTGTAGCCTACCCCTCTTACGGTTTTGATCCGTTCTCCCGCCTTTCCCAGCTTGGTCCGGAGGGTGCCGATATGTACGTCCACCGTCCGTGTTTCCACGGATGCTTCGGATTGCCAGACCATAGACAGCAGGTTTTCCCGGGTCATGACGGCGCCGGTGTTCTCTGCCAGCGCGGTAAGCAGTTCGTACTCTTTCAGGGTCAGGGAAATCTCTTTTCCCCCGACTTCCACATGGTGACGGGCCTTGTCCACGGTAATATCTCCGACTTGCAGCAGGGTGCTGCTTTTTTCCGGATTGCTGCGCCGCAGCACCGCACGGATCCGGGATACCATCTCCATCATGCCGAAGGGTTTTACCAGATAGTCATCCGCACCGATGTCCAGTCCGGTGACTTTGTCGTATTCTTCGCCCCTGGCACTGGCCAGCACCACCGGGATGTTTTCGGTGAGGGGCGACGCCTTCAATTTTCGCAGAATGGAGATCCCGTCGTCTCCCGGCAGCATAATGTCCAGGAGGATCAGCTGGGGCAGCTCTTTTTTCATGGCGCCCCACAGCTCGCCGGCGCAGGAGCAGCCTTCTGCATCAAATCCGGTGGATCTGAGGGTGTAAAGCACCAGATCCCGGATGTCTTTGTCGTCTTCTACGCAATAAATCATATTTATCTCTCAATTCTTCTTTCTTCTATAATAGTAGTATGCACCAGGAACCCGCAGTGGTGATGTAAAATCTATGTAAAGACTTTCCAAACCGGAGTGAGGGGAGGTGTTCCGGCCGGAAAATCCGGACCCTGCAGCAAAATCCGGGCACAAAAAAAGGGACATTTTTATGTCCCTTTCGCTATCTTTTATTTGGTTTTCAGCAGACCGTAGCCGCCGTTGTTTCTCTTGTAAACGATGTGAACCGCTCCCGTTTCCGGATCCGCAAAGGCGAAGAAGGAGTGACCCAGAAGTTCCATCTGGAGGACTGCTTCGTCGGTGGACATGGCAGTAAGTTCGATTTCCTTGGTTCTGACCAGGCCCTGATCTTCCACTGCATCCGGAAGGTCCGGAATCTCTGTGACGATTACTTCCGCCACATCGCGGTTTCTCTTGACCAGTTTGCCTTTCAGCCGGGACATCTGGGAAGAAAGTTTGTCCAGAACCTTGTCCAGGCAGTAATACAGATCGGAGTTGCTTTCTTCTGCGCGGAAGGTGAGGGATCCGGCCTTAATGGTGGCTTCCAGTTTTGCCAGCCCGGACTTTTCCTCCGTAACCATAACCACGGCTTGTGCGTCCTGGGAGAAGTATTTGTCGAGTCTTGCCATCTTGTTTTCGATGGTGGCCTGCAGCTTGTCGCTGAGTTTTACGTTTTTACTGTTGATGATAATATTCATACATCGTACCTCCCTTTACTTAACATATACGCCGGGTCCGGGCGCTTTCCTTTATTTTGCAAAAAATATTGCATTCTTGCGGGGCGGGTCATTTGTGGTATACTAAACCCATGAAATCCAAACTGATTACAAAAGCGGATATGGTGCTGGCGGCGGTGCTGCTGGTTCTGGGACTGACAAGCCCCTTTTTCCTGCGGGCAAAACCCACCGAAAGCACGGTGGTCCGGATTACCGTGGACGGCGCGGAGTTCGGCAGCTATCCCCTGGATCAGGACCGCATCGTGGACGTAAACGGGGGCAACACCGTGGTCATTCAGGACGGAAAGGTCTGGGTGTCCGATGCAAACTGCCCGGGCAAGGACTGCATGGATTTCGGCAAAATCGGTTCCGAGGGACAGGTGATTGCCTGCCTTCCTCATAGAATGCTTGTAATGATTACCGGCGGCGGCAACGGCCCCGACTTTGTGGTGGAATAATGGCAGAGCAGAAAGGTGTAAAAAGAACAAAAAAACTGGCCACCTGCGCGCTGCTTACCTCGCTGGCGCCGATTTTTTCCTACGTGGAATTTCTGCTGCCCATCTCCATCGGGATTCCGGGCATTAAGCTGGGCCTGGCCAATATCGTGGTGCTGATCAGTATCTATACCCTGGGTGCCGGCAGCGGTCTTCTGATCAACCTGACCCGCATCTGCCTGTCCGCACTGCTGTTCGGCAACGCCTTTTCGGTGCTCTACGCCCTGGCAGGGGGTCTGATTTCCCTGGGGGTCATGCTGCTGGCGAAAAAGGCGGGCGTCTTTTCGGTCATCGGCGTGTCCATGGCGGGGGGCGTGTTCCACAATCTGGGGCAGCTGCTGGTGGCGGCCCTGGTCATGGAAACCGGCGGCATTTTCTACTACTTCCCGGTGCTTCTGATTTCCGGCATGATTACCGGAATCGTCACCGGCTTTATTGCGGTTCTGGCCTTAAAATCCGTAAGGCACATAAAATAAGCGCCGAAGGCAGGACCATGCGGCGCATCAAAAAACAATCGAAGTTTTCATTTGAGAGGCGTAAATCATGGCGAATCTGATGCAGGACAACTC
>JAZUDB010000023.1:0-21968 GCA_045639385.1 Anaerovoracaceae bacterium
GCATATAGTGGAAACGATATTTTTTGTACATCATTAGAAGAGGACGATAAGACCCGAGTTGCTGTTTCGAGAAAAATCTATAATTGGGACGATAGTGGCATTAAGCGACGTAGAGCCTCTACATGGGAATCGGTTAGTAAAACAATAGAGGAATTCCAAAATGGAGAGATTTCAGAAACGTCTTGCCTTAGACAATTACGCGATGCAATTTCCCCTTCGGCACCGTTTTCTGCATGTGCAATTTCCTGTGTGCAGTCATTGGCTCCTGAAGAAATAAAGGAACAGTTAGAACTGGAATTATAAAGAAAGAAGTTAGCTATGCTACATAATGGACTATACGAACAAATCATAAATAAGGGACTTGATTCAGAGCTTTCCGTTACGGACAAGCTCTCTCAAACTGCGCCTATTGATAGTGCTGAAGCGTCCAAAGTGTTAGCAAAATACGTTGTTGAGATCGTTGAAAAGGGTCTCAACAACGTAAAAGACAACGGCAGCGATCTGAATTCTCAGGTTGAGCTTGTCAACCGCATTGTGTCCACTATTATGACCGAAACAAAAGAAGCTGACTTCGACACGCTCTCAGTCGCAGAGTGCGCAAAAGCTTGAAAATGCTGGATTACAAGCAAGCTTAAATAGTTAATCTACCGTAGAAACCTATTTACAAGAAAGATTTCACACGCTCAATCTGTGCGCACAAATTCATTCTCGATAAGACAATACCACATCATAGGCGACAGCCCTTTCCGATCAATTTCGGAGAAGGCTTTTTCTTCGTCAAATCTGTAAATCTAATTTTTACACAGTATTGTTTTCTTTCGTTTTTCGCTTCCACATATGCAAAAGAAAACAAAAATATAGAGCAGGCATGTACCTGCTCCGTGCATAAGGCTATCTCTGAGGGTATTTCTCAGCAAGCGACTTGATATCCTCCAATAAGCACTCATATTCGCTCGTTGATACTGTTGAACAAACTTTCCATTTTCCCAAACAATTATCCGCCGCTATATAGTACGCATAGTGTACCGCAATCGAATACAGTTCCTCGTTTTTAAAGACAGCAAAACGCAAATACGGTTCCATAAAATCCGAGATATACGATCCGGTTTGACAATCTCTTAATTCATACAATTCGTCATATAAATCGGACAATTCATCTGCTAGCAGACATGCATCCTCTTCCGTCACAGATACACCGTCTTCCGTATAGCATACCGATAACAGAAGCCAATTTGAATCAAAATTATAATCCCCCTTTTGGGATTTGGGACTATCCGGGAATTGATAACACAAAACATCAATGTCAATACTGTTGTTCCGCCCGCAAAAAAGCATCTATGCGTCACCTCCTCTTTCATAAATAAAAATGGATGTCATTACGGCATCCACTAAATTTTGGTTGCGGGGGTGGGATTTGAACCCACGACCTCCGGGTTATGAGCCCGACGAGCTACCGACTGCTCTACCCCGCGATATAAAGTTTTGGTGCCGAGAGCCGGACTTGAACCGGCACGGATTTTACTCCGGAGGATTTTAAGTCCTCTGCGTCTGCCTATTCCGCCATCCCGGCTTTTTCGAAATTTCAGGCGAAGCAATATTGCTTCGCCTGAACACTGGCGCCCACACTTGGACTTGAACCAAGGACCTCATGATTAACAGTCACGCGCTACCACCAGCTGAGCTATGTGGGCAAATTACAATTGTGTGTCGTTCCTGGCGACTTTGTTATTATATTACCAGTCAGCAAATTTGTCAATGCTTTTTGCAAACAAATGCTAAATATTTTCGTTTTCTTCCTGCTGATTCTGCAGAACCAGCTGTGCCTTCCGGGCATACTTCGCAGAGCCTTCCGGGTCACCCAGAAGCTCGTAAATCTCGGAAAGAGACATCATGGCGTCGTAGTTGGAAGGATTCAGCTCCAACACCTTCTTAAAGCCCTCTGCGGCAACTTCGTAGTACTCCAGCTGATAATAAGCTGTGGCCAGATAGAAATGCAGCGGCCACCATCTGCCGTAGGGAGAATCCACGTAAGGTTCCAAAATCCGCAGGGCTTCTTCGGTGCGGCCCGCCATCAGCAGATTTTTACCCTCTTCCAGACGGACCGGATCCTTCAGCTCATCCAGGCGCTCCTGCACCTCTTTTTTATCCTCTTCCGGCTGTCCTTCCGCGTTCTGCATGTAGTGCCTGAACGACAGCTGCGCCTTGGTATACTGACCCGCGTTCAGATAGGCGTAGCCCAGGAAATACCAGCCCGGCGCAAAGTCCGGATATTTGTCGGTAACCAGAGCAAAGTAGCCGTTGGCATCCGCTTTCAGAAGGCTAATCAGTTCTTCTTCATCGGAACCTTCCAGGGACTGATACCAGAGCCGGCAGCCGTTGGCGTAGCAGTAATTGGCTTCTCTGCTCTCCGCATCCAGCAGCAGCGCCGCCCGCAGATAGCAGATGCCCAGGCGGTAGCGTTCCTTACGGATCAGTTCTTCCGCCTTGGAGGCAAATACGATTACCAGCTTCTCGCTGAAAAGCTTATGCAGATAACTCAGGTAAGCCTGCGCGTATTTAAATCCGGTGTCGGCGCCCATCACTACCGCCATATTGTCTGCGATTTTGGTGGTGGAAAGCCCGCCGGACACAAAGTCTTTCAGATCCGCCGAAGAGACCGGAATGGGCACACCCTCCAGGCAGCCCAGGTCGTTGGCCGCCAGAAAACCGGCGTCCAGTTCGGTGAACAGAAAATCCTTGATTTCACTTGTGAGATATTTCTTTAAATCCTGCATCTTACATTCTTTCGGGAGCCTTCATTCCCAGAAGTGCCAGACCGTTGGCCAGTACCTGCTTTGCAGCATAGGTCAGGGCCAGCTTTGCATTCTTTTCCGCCTCGTTGTCGGTAAGAATGTGTTCGTCGTGATAGAATTTGTTGAAGCTCTGGGCGATATCGATGATGCAGCGGGTGACCACGGAGGGTTCGTTGTCCGCTGCAGCCTTTTCCACCGCTTCGGGGAAGGCGTAGAGATCCTTTACCAGGGCGGAAGCTGCTTCGCTGCTCAGATAGCTGTAATCCAGCGCTGCCGGGTCTGCGTTTTCCGGAGCAAAACTGCCGTTGCGCAGCACGGAAGCGGCTCTGGCGTGGGTGTACTGTACGTAAGGACCGGTTTCGCCGTCGAAGTTCAGCACCTTGTCCCAGTCGAAGGTATAATCCTTGATTCTGCCGGCGGAGAGTTCCTTAAAGATCACCGCGCCGATGCCCACCAGCTTGGAAGTGACTTCCAGGTCTTCGGTATTGACGCCCTTTTCCAGAATGATTTCCCGGGTCTTTTCCACGGCCTTGTTCAGCACGTCTTCCAGGAAAACCACGCGGCCGTGGCGGGTGGACAGCGTTCCGTCCGCCAGCGAAACCATGCCGAAATTCACGTGCACCATGTTCTTGGCCCAGTCATAGCCCATGAGTTCCACCACCTTGAACAGCTGCTGGAAATGCAGGTCCTGCTGAGAAGCCACCACGTAGATGCACTTGTCGAAATTATATGTATTGTGGCGGTAGAATGCAGCCGCCAGGTCTCTTGTCAGATAAATGGAGGTACCGTCGCTCTTGGTAACAATGGCCGGCGGCATGCCGTAGGGTTCCAGATTCACAATGTGTGCGCCCCGGGATTCCTGCAGCAGTCCCTTTGCTTCCAGTTCTTCGATGACGGCCGGCATCTTGTCGGAATAGAAAGCCTCGCCTGCATAGGAGTCAAAGCCGATGCCCAGCATATCGTAAACCCGGTTGAATTCCTTTAAGCTTTCGTCCCGGATCCACTGCCAGAGGGCGGTTTCTTCCGGCGCTTTGTGCTCCAGATCGTAGAAGGCCTTGCGGGCTTCTTCTTCCAGGGCCGGATCCTTTTCCGCCTCTTCGTGGAACTTCACGTAGTAAGCCAGCAGGGTCTTGATGGGGTCTGCCTCCACTTCTTCCTTGCTGCCCCAGTGGCGATATGCCACGATCATTTTGCCGAACTGGGTACCGTAGTCGCCCAGATGGTTGATGCGGACCACGTCGTAGCCCAGGAAATCGTAAATATTCGCCAGCGCGTTTCCGATCACGGTGGTGCGGATGTGACCGATGTGGAAGGGCTTTGCAATGTTGGGGGAACTGTATTCCACGATAACCTTCTGACCCTTGCCCTGGTCCAGGCTGCCGTAGCTGCTGCCCTTGGCAAAGACGGCGGAAAGGGTGGTCTGAGCCATGTCGCCCTTCTTCATGAACATATTTACGTAAGCGTTTACCGGCTGAACCTTTTCGAACATGGGATTTTCGGAAATGGCTGCCGCCACGTCTGCCGCGATCAGGTTGGGCGCCTTGCGCAGCGCCTTGGCCAGCTTAAAGCAGGGAAAAGCGTAATCGCCCATGGCGGTATCCGCGGGAATTTCTATGAGTTTTTCAATTTCGGAGGCTTCCAGAACCGATACTGCCGGTGCCAGAACTTCCGCAATCTGCTGTTTTACGTTAATCATTTTTACCTCTTTATCGTTACCACGGTGACCCCGTCACCGCCTTCTTTGTATCCGCCGGAGCGGTAAGAATCCACATGTTTGTTTTTCCGGAACATCTGCTGCAGGCCTGCCCGCAGAATGCCTGCGCCTCTGCCGTGAATGACGGTGACCGTCTCCAGACCCGCCAGAAAGGCGTCATCCAGGTACTTTTCCACGTTGGCCGTGGCATCGTCCAGGGTCTGCCTCACCACGTTGATGGAGGTGGGAACGGAAGCCGCTTTGGCCGCCTTCAGCCGGGAATACTTGACCTTTTCCCGCTGCTTGTCCGTCACGTTTTCTTTTACCAGGGTCAGGTCTTCGATCTTTACCCCGAAGCGCAGCGAACCGATCTGCACGAACAGATTGCCCTTTTCGTCGGGAACGCTGGCCACCTCGCCCTTCTGCCCCACGGAAAGTACGTTGACCCGTCTTCCCACGGTCAGATCCTCGGGCCGCGGAACCTCTGCATTCTCCTGCTTTTCCAGCTTCCGTGCGTACTGTTCCTTCTTCTTTTTCAGAGCTGCCCGGCCCTGTTCAATGGCCCGGTTCAGCTCGTCGGAGACCTGGGCGTTTTTGATGGTTTCCCGGACCTCCTCCACGCCGGCTCTGGCTTCTTCCACGATTTCCCGGGCTTCTTCCTTGGCGTCGGCAATGTATTTCTCCCGCTGGGCCTTCAGTTTGGCTTCCAGCGCATCCATACGCTCCTTCTGGGCCAGCATCTCCTGATGGATGCGGTTGGCTTCCGCCAGCTTCCGGTCCGCATCTCTGCGGCTGTCCTCCAACTGAGTCAGCACGTCCTCGAAGGCGATGTCGCCGGTTTCCAGAAGGCCTCTGGCGTTCTGGATAATATCTTTGCGCAGACCCAGCTTCTGAGAAATCTCAAAAGCATTGGATTTTCCCGGCGTACCGATTATCAGCCGGTAGGTGGGAGAAAGGGTCTCCACGTCGAATTCCATGGAGGCGTTCTGCACGCCGTCCGTGGAGATTGCATACTTCTTTAATTCGTTGTAATGGGTGGTGGCTACGGTGGTTGCGCCCTGTTTGTACAGGTGCTCCAGAATGGCCATGGCAAGGGCCGCGCCCTCGGTGGGGTCGGTGCCTGCGCCCAGCTCGTCCACCAGCACCAGACTGCCTTTTCCCGCGCCCTTCACGATCTTTACGATGTTGTTCATGTGAGAACTGAAGGTGGAAAGGCTCTGCTCGATGCTCTGTTCGTCACCGATATCTGCGTATACATTGCGGAAAATCGGCAAGCTCGTTCCATCCGATGCGGGCACGAACAGCCCGGACTGCGCCATGAGGCACAAAAGACCCACGGTCTTTAAGGTGACGGTTTTGCCGCCGGTATTGGGGCCGGTAACGATCAGGGAACGGTAGCCGTCCCCCACGGACACGTCGATGGGCACCACCTTCTTTTTGTCGATCAGAGGGTGTCTGCCCCGGCGGATACGCACGATATACCGGCTGTTGATTTCCGGGCACATGGCGTTCATATTGCAGGCAAGTCTTCCCTTGGCAAAGGCAAAGTCCAGGGCAATCAACACCCGCTGGTTTCCTTTGATCTGGGCTTCATCCTCGCCTACTCTGCCGGAAAGTTCCCGGAGAATGCGTACCACTTCCTCGTGCTCCTTCAGTTCCAGTTCCCGCAGCTCGTTGTTCATATTGACGATGGCGGTAGGCTCCACAAAGAGGGTGGCCCCGGAGGAACTCTGGTCGTGCACGATGCCGGAAAGCTTTGCTTTGTGCTCCAGCTTTACCGGAACCACGTACCTTCCTTGACGCTGAGTGACGATGGCATCCTGCAGGAAGGTGCGGTTTTCCGCAGAGTTTACAATCTGCTGGATTTTGGTGCGGATGTTTTCGTTCTGCTTGACGATGGCCTTCCGCAGCCGCTTTAATTCCGGGCTGGCATCATCCGCCATTTCATCCTCGGAAAGGATGCAGCGGTAGATTTCGTCCTCCAGACCCCGGAGAATGGAAATTGCCGAAACCAGCCCGTCGATGTAGGGCAGCTCCGGCAGATCACTGGAAAGATAAGCAGCCGTGCGCCTTGCAGCCTGCAGGTTATAAGCAACTTCCAGAAGCTGCTTGTGACTTAAAGTCCCCTCTTTGGCCGCAAGATGCGCAAGGCCGGATACATCATAAAAGTTCCCTAAAGGCGGAGCGCCCTTGCGCATAATAACCGTCACCGCTTCTTCGGTCTGGCGGAGTGCATCCCGGACGTCGTTGATATCCTCGTAAGGAAGAAGCTGCTTTGCCTCCTCCCGGGTCATTCCGCTGCTGCACTCTTTGCAGAGCATGTCGATTATTTTGTTGTATTCAAGAACGCGTAGTGCCTTTTGGTCCATAAACTAATATTCTGCTCTCTTATATTTTTCTACTTCGTTTTTCAGACGGATGTTTTCCATCTGCAGATCGAAGAAACTGCTTTCGATATCTCTGCATCTGTTTTCCAGTTCGTCGATGCGCTTCTGCGCTTCGCTGGGAATGGTCTTGGATGCTTCGATATATTCTTCCTGCTCCGCCACCTTGGCCCGCAGCTGTTCAATCAGATTGTCCTGCTCGGCCTTGAAGGCGGTAAAGCTTTCCTTGGCTTCTTCCCAAAGCTTTTCGTAGTTGGAAGCCTGGGATTCCAGCTTATCGTTTTCTTCCAGCAGCAGTTCGGCATCTTCTCTGGCCCGATAGTATTCATCGGTAATCAGCATGGCTGCCAGAACCGCAGTTCTGGAAAGCGTCTGGTTCTTACCCGCAGAAAGCTCCTTCATTTTGGCGTCCACTTTGTCCGCCAGCTTCATGATGTACTCCCGCGGCATGTCGCCGGAAAGCGTGTACTCCTGTCCGCAGATCAGTACGGATACGGTGTTTTTTGCGCCCATAATTACTCCCTTTCTGTATTACATTTCACGCAGAACCGCGTTGAATTTATCCTTCAGATAAACCAGCACTCTGCTGTTGATTTCGCTGACTTCGCTGTCCTTGAGGGTTCTGTCCGCAGCACGGTAAACCAGGCTGAAGGCCACGCTCTTCTTGCCGGCTTCGATGGGAGCGCCTCTGTAAACGTCAAAGAGCTTGGCGTCTTCCAGCAGCGGACCTGCGCAGGAACGGATTTCCTTTTCCAGGTCTCCCACCTTGACCTCTTCTTCCACCACCATGGCAAAGTCTCTGGTCATGGCCGGGAACTTGGGCAGCGGTTTAAAGATCAGTTCGCCCCGGGTCAGTTTGCAGATTTCGTGGAATTCGATTTCCGCCGCGTAAACCTCGGTGCCGATTCCGTAGTTTTCGCATACGTCCGGATGAACCTGACCCAGAGTACCCAGGAAGGTTTCGCCCAGATACATATCGGCGCATCTGCCCGGATGGAAGGACGCGTTGTTCTTCTGGGTGCGGAATTCTGCAGCAAAACCGAAGGCCGCGAAGAGTTCTTCCACTCTGCCCTTCATTACGTAGAAGCTTTCGTTCTTTCCGTAGGCGGCGATGCACAGAGCATCCCGTTCTTCCGGAAGGGTTCCGTTGTCTGCCTTGTGATTATCGAAGAATGTGTTGCCCAGCTCGTATACCTTTACGTCCTCGTTGGAGCGGGAATAGTTGGTATAGAGCACGTCCATCAGATTGGGCAGCAGAACGGTTCTCATCACGGAGGTTTCATCGCCCAGCGGATTCAAAATCTTTACCTGCTGACGGCGGTAGGAATCTGCTGGAATGAATACCTTGTCCAGAGCCTTGGGGCTGACAAAGCTGTAGGTCAGGGCTTCGTCGATGCCCAGGCCTGCCAGAACCTTCTTGGCAGTGTTGCGGTATTCCTGCAGGCCCAGATACTTGGCGGTATTGGAGCTCTTGGGAATGCTTACCGGCAGCTTGTCGTAGCCGTACATTCTGGCTACTTCTTCCACGTAATCTTCTTCGATGGAAAGATCCTGGCGCACGGTGGGTGCGGTGCAGATGATCTCGTCACCGTTCATTTCGGTCTTGATTTCCAGAGCGTTCAGGTATTTGCACATCTGCTCGCCGGAGATTTCAATGCCCATCACCTTGTTCAGGCGGGATACTCTGACCTTGGTGACCACCGGTTCTTCCACGCTGGGATATACGTCCACATCGCCGGTAAGAACGGTTCCTGCACCCAGCAGTTCCACCAGGTAGCAGAAGCGGTCGCAGGCATCCTTGGCCAGGTTGGGGTCAATGCCCTTTTCGAAGCGGCCGGAAGCCTCGGTACGCAGCTTCAGATCCTTGGAAGTTCTCCGCACGGAGTCTCCCAGGAAGTTGGCGGATTCCACCAGAACCATGGTGGTATCCGGTGCGATTTCGGAATTAAGTCCGCCCATCACGCCGGCAATGGCGGAAGCACCGTTTTCGTCCCGGATGGTGAGCATGGAAGAACTGAGGGTTCTTTCGGTGCCGTCCAGGGTGGTGAACTTTTCGCCGTCGGCTGCGGTATCCACGATAACGTGTCTGCCTGCAATGGTGCGGATGTCGAATGCGTGGAGCGGCTGACCGTATTCCAGCATGACGTAGTTGGTAATGTCTACGATGTTATTGATCGGGCGCTGTCCGGAGAGGATCAGTCTTCTCTGGGGCCACCAGGGGCTCTGCTCGATCTTGATGTCCTTGATGACTCTGCAGCAGTAACGCTTGCAGAGCTCGGGCTTGTTGATGTCCACCTTGATGTAGTCTTCGGATTTTTCCGGAGATACCTTGGTGCATTCGGTCTGGGGATAGCGCAGCGCTTCGCCGAAGGTGGCGGAGCTTTCTCTGGCCATACCGATCATGGAGAGGCAGTCCGGGCGGTTGGGGGTGATTTCGAAATCCACCACCGCTTCCTTCATTTCCAGCGCTTCCACCAGGTCCGCGCCCGGTGTCCATTCGCCTTCCAGAATCCAGATGCCGTCCTTGGAAATCATGGGAGCTGCCTTGTCCGGGAAGCCCAGTTCCGTGAAGGAGCAGAGCATGCCGAAGCTTTCCACACCGCGGAGCTCGCCGCTGTGAATGGTAACGCCCTCTTCCAGCTTGGGCTGACCGTGGAGCGGTCCCGGAATATGGCTGCCATCAAGGCATACCGGAACGTAAGCGCCCACGAAAATATTATCTGCGCCGGTTACGATCTGCACCGGTTCATCTTTTCCCACGTTAATCTTGCATACGTGAAGCTTGTCTGCATTGGGATGCTTTTCGATGGCTTCGATTCTGCCGATGACCACGCCTTCGATGCCTTCGCCCCAGTAATCCACGACTTCCAGGTTGGATCCGCTGATGACCATGCGGTCTACGAACTCCTGAACGTCCACGTTAACGTCTGTATATTCTTTAATCCAGGAAACAGGTACTAACATTTTTCCACCCCCTACTTGAACTGCTCAATGAAGCGCACGTCGTTTTCATAAAGATAACGGAGGTCGTCCACCTCATGCTTGAGCATGGCAACACGTTCCAGACCCATGCCGAAGGCAAAGCCGGTATACTTTTCGGTGTCCACATTGCCCACCTTGAGCACGTTGGGGTGAACCATGCCGCAGCCCAGAATTTCAATCCATCCGGAGCCTTTGCACATACGGCAGCCCTTGCCGCCGCACTTGAAGCAGGTTACGTCCATTTCCGCGGAAGGTTCCGTGAAGGGGAAGTGATGGGGACGGAACTTGGTCTTGGTATTTTCACCGAACATCTTCTTGGCGAAGATATCCAGGGTACCTTTCAGGTCTGCCATGGTAATGCCCTCGTCTACCACCAGGCCTTCCAGCTGGTGGAACATGGGAGAATGGGTGGCGTCCGGTGTATCGCAGCGGAATACTCTGCCCGGTGCAATGACCCGGATGGGCAGCTTCTCTTTCAGCAGGGTTCTGACCTGAATGGGAGAAGTCTGGGTTCTTAAAATGGTCTTGTCGTCGATATAGAAGGTATCGGTCATATCTCTGGAGGGGTGGTTGGGACCCGCGTTCAGAGCATCGAAATTATAGTAAACCGTCTCCACTTCCGGACCTTCTGCCACGGAGAATCCCATGCTCATGAAGATTTCGGTGATCTCATCGATGGTCTTGGAAACCAGATGGCTGGCGCCCAACTTCTGTTTTACGCCCGGCTCGGTAACGTCGATGGCTTCCTTTTCCAGCTTGGCGGCCTTTTCCGCAGCCTTCAGCTGTTCCTTCTTTTCGCTGATCAGGGCTTCGATCTGTGCCTTGGTATCGTTGGCCAGCTGACCCATGGTTTTTCTTTCTTCCGGTGCCAGATCCTTCATGGAGCGGAGGATCTCGGTGATTTCACCCTTTTTTCCGAGAAGCTTTACGCGAAGCGCTTCCACTTCTTCGCCGCTCTGCAGTCCCGCTGCGGCGGTCTTTGCTTCTTCCAGCAGTTTGATAAGCTGTTCTTTCATATTTTTTGCCTCTGTGATTCGTACATTATTATCGCGCCCGCAATGGCCGCGTTCAAAGACTCGGTTTTTCCGCTCATGGGGATGCTGATTTTTTCGGATCGCTCCATCAGTTCCCGGGAAATGCCGGATCCTTCGTTTCCGATGATAATTGCTGCGTTTTTTCGAAGATCGGTTTCGTGAATGGCATGGGGTGCATCCATGGCGGCGGCGAAAGGCGTCTTGCCCCGGCGAGCCAGAATTTCCAGCAGTTCTTCCGGACCGCTGACAAAGAGCATGGGGGTTCTTAAAATTGCCCCGGCGGCTGCCCGTACCACTTTCGGCTGGTAGGGGTCCGCACTGCCCTTGATAAAAATAATGCCTTTAAAGTCCATGGCCTCTGCCAGACGGATCAGGGTGCCTTCGTTGCCCGGATCCTGGAGCCGGTCCAGTACCAGTACGTTGCCGTCCCCTGCCTGCCGGAAGAATTCCTCCTCCGACCAATGTTTCTTTTCTGCCACAGCTGCGATGCCCTGAGGCGTGTTGGTGTCGGTAATCTTTGCAAACACGTCTCCGGTCAGCTCATATACGGCCGCAGGCTCCGGTGCATCGGCTGCAATCTGCTGCGCCTCTGCATCCGCCCCGGCCTTCAGAAATATGAACCGGGGCCTTCCTCCGAACTCCATGAGCTCTTTGACCAGGTTCGGGCCCTCCACCAGATACAATCCAAGAGCATCCCTGTATTTCTTTTCTTTGAGGGATGCGGTTTCCTTGATGATGGAATTGTCTCTGGAACTGATAACTTTCATTTGCCTTTTATTTCAAAAGAGGCCGGTGTATCCACCGGCCTCGGCATTGAGCCTGCTTTTCTTACTGTTTTGTGAATCTGTTCTTCAGGAAGGACGGAATCGGGAATTCGGTGTCATCCTTCTGGGTTTCCGGATTTCTTTCTTTGAATGCCTGGCTGAAGGCATCGTCAAATTCGCCGGTGGAACTCTTCTGTCCGGAAGATGTGCGCAGCAGTTCGGAAAGGTCTGCTTCTTCTTCGCTCTGTCCGTGAATGGCCTTCAGTTCTTCTTCCAGGCTTGCCTCTTTGGGCATGGTGGAATCGAACTTGCGGTACAGCGGGTCGGACTGAGAGGAAACGTATCTTTCGATATCGTCGCTCTGGGTGTAGCTGTCGATCTTCTCTGCCGGTCTTTCCTTTTCTTCTTCAAATCCGGTGGCAATGACCGTAACCTGAATTTCGCCTTCCATATCTTCGCGGATGGATGCACCGAAGATAATCATGGCGTCTTCGGACACCTGATCGTGAATGATTTCGGAAGCGTCGGAAACTTCCAGCATACCCAGGTCGTAGCCGCCTACGATGTTGAGCAGGATGCCCTTTGCGCCCTTGATATTGGTCTCGAGCAGCGGACTTTCGATGGCGTTCTGAATAGCGTCCTTGACTCTGTTTTCGCCGGAGCCTCTGCCTACGCCCATGTGTGCAATGCCGCGGTCGCTCATGATGGTCTTTACGTCTGCAAAGTCCAGGTTAATGAGGCCTGCGTCGGAGATCAGAGTGGAAATGCCTTCCACGCCGTCCTTTAATACTTCGTCAGCCATGCTGAATGCATTCAGAATGCTTGTATTCTTATCGGAGATCAGAAGGAGCTTGTCGTTGGGAACTACCACCAGGGAGTCTACGTAGTTCTTGAGGAACTTGATTCCCAGGTCTGCGTGTTCCTTTCTCTTCTTTCCTTCAAATCCGAAAGGCTTGGTCACTACGCCGATGGTCAGTGCGCCGGAGGTCTTGGCAGCCTTGGCGATAATCGGTGCCGCGCCGGTTCCCGTGCCGCCGCCCATACCTGCGGTAATAAATACCAGGTCGCTGCCTGCTACGTAATTTTCAATGGATTCAAGGCTTTCTTCCGCAGACTTCTGTCCAACCTCAGGATTGCCGCCCGCGCCCAGTCCTCTGGTCAGCTTTTCGCCGATCTGTACTTTGGTTTCTGCCTTGGACTTGTTCAGTGCCTGTTTATCTGTGTTGACTGCAATAAAACTAACGCCCTGAAGATTGGACTCTATCATACGGTTGACTGCGTTGCAGCCTGCGCCGCCAATTCCTATTACCTTAATATTTGCAGCAGCTTCTGCCGGTGCTTCAAAATCTAAAATTGGCATCTCTTGCCTCCCAACTATATAAAGTGATACTTATCGTCTCATTATACTATATCGTGTGTTTTTTTACACCCTTGTTTTGAAAAAAATTTCTCAGGGAGCAAAAGATAAGTATCCGTTAGATCCCACGATAATTTTCCCGTGAGAAATTCCGTTCTGATACTGGTCTTCCACCATTGCCTTGATGGCGGAAAGGTTTGCGGAGATGTTTTCCAGCGAACCTTCGCAGTAATACTGGTTGTAGTAAATATATGCTTTTACGGAAACCGCACTCAGATCGATGCGTTCAAAGTAGAAGTCCATACCCTCCGCTTTGGCCATCAGATTCAGACCGCCGTTCAGCAGATAGCCCTGCTCCGCGGAAAGAGGCTTGCCTTCCTCCGCATCCAGAATGGTGAAGCCTTCCACCACCGGAATTTCCGGCGGAATCTCGGTCAGCCGCAGCACCATGCCGTCCGCATCGATAATGATATATCTTTCGCCGAAGGGAACCGCCGCATACTCCTGCCGCTCCTCCACTTCAATGACCACGGTGCCGGGATAGCTCCGGGAAAGCTTTGCCGTCTTGATGTAGGGACTCTCCAGCAGTTTGTCCCGGGCATCCTTCAGCCGGGTTTCGAAAATGATATTTTTTCCGGTGGAAATACCGCAGAGTTCCTGCACCTGTCCGGAGGTGTAGTATTTATTTCCCGCAACACGGAAGCCCGTCACATTGAACAGAGAGCTGGAAATCAGCACAAAGAAAGCCGTAATCAGGGCAATAAAAATCAGGAACCTTAAAAAATAATGCTTCTTTCTGCGCTTTTTTTTCTTTTTTGCCGGCTTTTTCACTTCCGGGGTTTCTTCCGTATAATCTGCCATTTAAATACCTAAATTCTTGTAAATAATATCCACGGCGTCCATCTTTCCCATGGCCCTTGCCGCAGCCGCCATGGCTTCCAGACGGGTTCTGTCGTCCGCCAGGGCAATAATTTCGTCGGACAGGTCCACGCGCTGGCTTTCCAGATCCTTTTCCTCCAGCAGAATGGCCGCGTTCTTATCTGCCAGAGCTTTCGCGTTGAAATACTGGTGATTTGCGGTAACGTTGGGGGACGGAATCAGAATGCAGGGCCGTCCGCAGGCCGCAATTTCGGACACCGCAATGGCGCCGGATCTGCTGACCACCACGTCGGAAGCGCACATAAGCTCCGGCATGTTATAAGCGTAAGCCATCAGGGTGACGAAGTCGGGAAGTTTTCCGTCTCCGTTGCCGTCGATGATCTTCAGAATATCTTCGTAGTAGCGGTTGCCGGTAACGAAGATGACCTTAATATCTTTGCGGCCTTCCTTTTCCAGGCGCTGCATCAGCTGGATGGCTACGTTATTGATCACCTGGGCACCCAGACTGCCACCGAAAATCAGGATCATGGTTTCGTCATCGGTAAGACCCAAAGCCTTCCGGCATTCTTCCCGGTTCAGACTGGCGAATTCCGCCCGTACCGGATTGCCGGAGAGCACCGCTCTGTCCGGGTGGGCAAAATAGTGCTGGGTTCCGTCAAAACTGATGAATACCTTGTCCGCAAAGCGGGAAATCAGCTTGTTGGCCATGCCCGGCATGGCGTTCTGCTCATGTACGAAGCAGGGAATTTTATGCTTGTGGGACTGCAGCAGTACCGGGCCGGTAACGTAGCCGCCGGTGCCGATTACGATGTCCGGCCGGAAATCCGTCAGCACACTGTTCATTTCGGAACTGCCCAGCAGCACGTCCTTTAAGGTCTTGAAATTCTTTAAAAGGTGCTTGCGGTCGAAGCCCCGGGCGTCGATGCCCCGGATGGCGTAGCCCGCTGTGGGCACCAGATTGTTTTCCATGCCGGTCTTGGTTCCCACGAAAAGGATCTCCGCGTCCGGATTTTCTTTTTTGATTTTGTCTGCAATGGCGATGCCCGGATAAATATGTCCGCCGGTGCCGCCGCAGGAAACGATTACTTTCATACCTGCTCCTGTAAATCAGACTGCTTGGTCTGCTTGGATATATTATACACGATTCCCAGCTCTGCCATAAACAAAGCGGTGGCATTTCCGCCCAGGGTCACCAGAGGCAGCGCCACGCCCGTAGGCGGAGCGGAGGCGGTAACAACCGCGATGTTCAGAATCACCTGAAGACCCAGATGAATGCCCACGCCGCCGGCAAGAAGCATGCCGAAGCGGTCTTTCGCCTTTACGGCAACGTTGAAAATGAAATAAACCAGAAGAAGATACGCAGCCATGAGGACGAATATGCCCACAAAACCCAGCTCTTCTCCGATAATGGCCAGAATAAAATCGTTCATCGGCTCCGGAAGATAGAAGGCCTTCTGCACCGAATTGCCCAGGCCTACACCCAGAAAGCCGCCGGACCCCATGGCCAGCAGACCCTGGCATACCTGGTAGAAATCGCCCAGAGAATCCGCCCAGGGATCCCAGAAGCCCAGGATTCTGTCCTTCATGTACTCGGCGCCCTTCAGAATGAACAGGCCCGCAATGCCGCCGGCACCGCCGATGGCCGCCACGCCGATCAGTCCCCAGGAAAGTCCTGCCATGAACATCATCAGTGCCGCCAGAGCAAAAACAATCAGTGCCGTGGACAGGTTCGGCTGCTTAAAAATCAAGCCGAAGGACAGCACCGCGATCCCTGCGCACAAAAGCAGCGGTCCGGGCCTTCTGATCCGGTCCGGCTTTACCGAAAGGTACCAGGCGAAGAACAGAATAATGCAGGTCTTCATGATTTCTCCCGGCATAATGGTAATGGGACCGATTCCGATCCAGCGGGTAGCGTTGTTATACGTTACGCCCAGCGGCGTAAAAATCGCAGCCAGCAGACCAAAGCCCACCACGATGGCCGGAATGGCGAAAATCTTAAACACCTGGTAATTGATCTTTGCACAGATGGTAAAGAGCACCCAGCCGATGGCCGCCCACATGGCAGCATCTTTCAGATAGGAAAACGGGTCGTTGAATTTGCTCATGGCCACGTAATAGCTGGCGGAGAAATCCATTACCACACCAAACAAAGACAAGGCTACCGTCAGAAGCAGTATCCTGTAGTCTCCGTCGTGCTGATTTTTGGCCCGAAATAGTTTCAAATTAAAGTTCCTTTACAAATCTCTTGAATTCTCTGCCCCGCTGCTCGTAGCTTTCGAACATGTCCCAGCTGGCGCATGCCGGAGAAAGCAGTACGGTGTCGCCCTTGTCTGCCAGCTTGGCGGCGCTTGCCACACAGGCCTGCAGAGAACTGCACTTGATAATGCGGTCGTCCGGGAAGCCCAGACGCAGGGCGGTTTCCGCGATCTGATCTGCGGTAACGCCCAGCAGCAGAAGGTACTTTACCTTGCCATCAAAGGCCTCGATAAATTCCTCAAAGCCCAGCTTTTTGTCGTAGCCGCCGGCAATCAGGAGTATAGGTGCAGGCATGGCTTCCAGCGCCTTGATGGCGGCGTCCGGATTGGTGCCCTTGGAATCGTTGACGTAACGCACACCCTTCAGTTCCCGGACGAACTCCAGGCGGTGTTCCACGCCTTTAAAGCTCTTCAGGGTTCTGCGGACGAATTTTGCGGGAATGTCGGCAAAAACGGCGATGGCCGCTGCCGCCAGCGCATTCTCCAGATTATGATGCCCCGGAATCTGCAGTTCGTCGGTCCGGCAGAGCTTCTGCAGCTTTCCGCCCTTCTTTACCACAAGAACGCCCTCTTCCACATAGGCGGCGTTTTCCTGAGCTGCCAGCTCTGCACAGTGCTTTCCTGCGGAGAACGGCACTTTATTCACGTGCGCGATGCCCGCCGCAAACTTTTCGGTTTCGGGGTCATCCGCGTTATAGATGAAGTAATCCTCCATGGTCTGGTTCTCGGTGATCCGGCCCTTGGCGGCAATGTAGCCTTCAAAGGTCTTGTGACGATCCAGATGGTCCGGGGTCAGGTTCAGGATGGCGCTGACGTGTGCCCGGAATTCATGGATGGTTTCCAGCTGGAAAGAAGAGATCTCCGTGACCATCAGCGCGTTTTCGGAGGCGCTTTCGCAGGCGTCGGACACTGCGGTACCAATGTTGCCCACCAGTTGATATTCCTGCTCGGAAGCCTTTACGATTTCACCCACCAGCGTGGTGGTCGTGGTTTTGCCGTTGGTTCCGGTAATGCCGATGAACTGTCCTTTGCAGTAGCGGTAGGCCAGTTCCAGCTCGCCCAGAATTTCGGCACCTTCCGCCCGGTATTTTACCACCAGCGGATTGTCCATGGGTACGGCCGGACTGCAGACCACCTCGTCAAAAGAGCCCTCCGGGTCGCATCCCAGAAAACAGGAAATGCCCTGCTCCCGGAGCAAGGCGATTTCGTCTTTATTGAATTTATCTTCGGTCTTTGCGTCGTATACGCACACTTCCGCTTTGCCGGCCAGAAGCTTGGCGCTGCCGATGCCGGAAATACCCAGACCGATTACAAGAACTCTTTTCATAATTTCTCCCTAAAGATATGCTGCGGCTGCCGCAAGGGCACAGAATACCAGCGTTGCCAGGCAGAATACCCGGACCACCTTGGTTTCTTTCCATCCGCCCAGCTCGAAATGATGGTGGATGGGAGCCATGCGGAAGAATCTTCTTCCGTTCTGTGTTTTAAACACAACGACTTGTATTATAACAGAAAGTGCTTCGATTACATAGAGAAGACCTGCAATCGGCAGCAAAAAATCGAAGCCGCAGACCATGGCCGCGGAGGCAATTCCGCCGCCCAGCGCCAGGGAACCGGTATCTCCCATAAAGACCTTTGCCGGATGGTGATTCCAGACCAGAAAGCCCAGGCAGATGCCGCAGAGCGATGCCAGCAGAGCGGGTGCAAAATAGTTGCCGAAGGACATGCAGATCACCGCCAGAGTGGCGCACACGATGGAAGAGGTGCTGCTGGCCAGTCCGTCCAGACCGTCGGTCAGGTTCACCGCATTGGTCATGGCAACCAGTACGAATACAGTAAAGGGAATGATCCAGAAGCCGAAATCCACGTTTTTGTTGATAAAGGGGATCCATACTCTGGAAGCCTGAGGGCCGCCGCAGTAGTACCGGGCAAAACCGAAGGCGATGCCCACGATCAGCTGTCCCAGAATCCTCTGCTTTTCGTTCAGCCCCAGATTTCTTTTCTTGACCACCTTAATGTAGTCGTCGATAAAGCCGATCACGCCGTAGCCCAGGGTCACCAGCACCACGGAAAGAGTCTGATAATTCAAGCTCTTGGTGACCAGGCAGATCACGATGCCCATTACCAGGAAAGCTGCCAGCATGGCCAGACCGCCCATGGTGGGGGTGCCGCTCTTTACCTGGTGGCTCTGAGGACCTTCCTCCCGGATGCTCTGGCCGGCCTTTAAGCGGCGCAGCATGGGCAGAAGCAGCGCTTCCAGAACGGCGCTGACCGCAAAGCCCTCTGCCAGGTACATCACTAAAATCCATATATTATTGCCGAATCCGGCGCTACTCATACTCATTTCTTATCTTCTCCGCTACTTCGCTGATTTTCGTTCCGTTGGAACCCTTTACCAGAACCACGTCCCCTTCCCGGAGAATCTGCAGCACCAGTTCGCCGGCGCTTTCTTTGGTTTCCAGTTCAATTACGTTGCAGACCTTGGAGCCCGACGCAGACACGCCTGCAGAATACAGGGAGCTGTTCTCGCCCACGGCAATCAGCAGATTGATGTTCTTTTCTCCGGCGACTCTGCCCACTTCCAGATGACCCTCTTCTTCCGCGTCACCCAGTTCGTACATGTCGGAAAGCACGGCAATCTTCCGCTTTCCTTTGGCGCTGGCCAGAGCGGCCAGACCTGCCTTCATGGAGTCCGGGCTGGCGTTGTAGCTGTCGTCCAGCAGGGTAATATTCCCGATCTGCTCCACCTTCAGCCGGCGCTCGGTGCTTTCCACCTTGGCCAGACCTTCCGCCGCGGAAGCCGCATCCACCCCCAGGCATCTGCCTGCGGTAATGGCCAGCACGGCGTCGGTTACGTTATGTTCTCCCGGAATGGGCAGGAAATAATTCTGTCCTTCATAGACAAATTCCACCCCGTCCAGGCCTTTATTGACAATCTCTTCCGGCGCGGAAACCAGTTCAATGGCAAAACCCGTCTTGTTTACCGCCCGGGTGCGGATTTCTTCTTCCGTTTTCAGATAATCGGATTTTGCGTTGACCACCAGCGTGTTTGCCGGCGTAAACTGCTCCACGATTTCCAGCTTGGCATCCGCAATGGCATCCCGACTGCCCAGGCGCTCCATGTGAGAAACGCCCACGTTGGTGATGATGGCCACCTCCGGCCGGATAAAGCGCACGTACTCGGAAATCTGGTTCCGGGCATCCATACCCATTTCGAAAACCACCGCCTGGGTGCTCTCGTCCGCCAGGAAGCAGGTCAGACACAGGCCCAGATTGGTATTCAGATTCTTTTTGGTGCAGATGGTGTTGTACTTTTCGCCCAGTACCGCCGCGGTCAGCATCTTGGTGGTGGTTTTGCCCACACTGCCGGTAACCGCCGCCCGTCTTACGTCAAACTGTCCCAGGTAAGCACTGGCCATATCTTCGAAAGCCTTTACCGTGTCCTCCGCAAGAATGACCGCCGCTTCCCCGTGTTCCGCCACCATGCTTTCCGCCACGTCCTGCCGGGACATGAGGAACATGGTGCAGCCGCCCTCCAGGGCGTCTTCCGCGTAATCGTGGCCGTCGTTAAACTCGCCGATGACGCACACGAACAGGTCGCCCAGGCTGGCCTGCCGGGAGTCGATCTTAACATCCAGCACCTTCTGCTGCGTATTTCCCAGAAGTCTGCCCCCGCAGGCTTCCGCTAAAAATTCCAGACTTGTCGCTCTCATTTTCTCTCCGTTACTGATAATAAATGGTGACCACCGAACCCTTGTCCAGCTCGGTTCCCGCCTTGGGGAACTGATCGGTTACAAAGATCTCCTCGTACCGCATGCCGGGGTCGCCGGAGATTTCACACTCCAGTCCCTTGCCTGCCAGAATGCCGATGGCATCCTCCAGGTTCTTTCCCACCAGATCCGGTACCGCTCTCTTGGCCTTGTTCATCTTGGCCAGTTCTTCGTTGGTATAGTTCGGTACAATGTTTTTATACAGCAGGATTTCCTGCATGATTTCCTTTTCGCAGGCGCAGGCCGTGGCGCTGGCGGTTTTCTTTACCCGCGGGGTATCGAACACGACCAGGCAGACGTACTGCGGATCTTCCATAGGGGCCAGCCCTATAAAAGAAGTGTACACGATATTGGGGTCGTAAACGCCGTTCTTCGGCTTGTAGGAAGTTCCGGTCTTTCCGCCGATGCGGTATCCGGTAATGGCAGCTTTGCCGCCGCCTCCCTCGGACACTACCTTTTCCAGAATATCCATCATGTCCGAAGCGGTTTCTTCGGATACGGTAATGTTCCGCACCACCGGCTGAACGTCTTCCACCACTTTGCCGTCTGCATCCAGAATCTGCTTTACAAAATGGGGCTGCATCAGTTTTCCGCCGTTGGCCAGAGAACTGAAGGCGGTAACCAGGCTGAGCGGCGTAACCGCAATACCCTGTCCGAAAGACATGGTGGCAAGCTCTACCGGACCTGCCGCAGATTCGTCGTAAATAATATTGGTGCCCTCGCCGGGGAAGTCTATACTGGTTTTTTCTGTAATGCAGAAAGTGCGCAGACCGTTGTAATAATTGGCCTTTCCGATTCGCTGAATCAGCTGCACCATAACCGGGTTGCAGGAGTTCATAACTGCGTCCGCCACGGTTTCGTAGCCGTGGGAACGGGGATAATCCCAGCAGTGAATGGTCCAGTCCGCCACCTTAATGCTGCCGGAACAGTAGAATTTCTCTTTCATGTCCGTGACCCCGTAGTCCAGAGCCAGGGCCGCGGTAATAGGCTTGAATGTGGAGCCCGGTTCGTATACGTCGCAGACGCAGAAGTTTCTCCACATCTTGGACCAGTACTCCACCTTCTCGGCGTCGGTCAGCTTTTCGTATTTCTTCTCGTCCCCCGGGAGGCAGGTTCTGGGATCGTTCAGATCGAATTCGTCAGTCTGCGCCATGGCGATTACCTCGCCGGTCTTCGGGTCCATCACGATGGAGAAGACCCGGTCCGCATCGAATTTCTTCTGATAATCCGCGATTTTTTCCTCCACGATGCGCTGGATGTTGGCGTCAATGGTGGTAACGAGGGTGTATCCGTCCTCTGCGGCGTAATATTTGTTTTCTCCGTAGATCAAAGAATTCTGCTTGTTGTCTTTACTGGTAATCCAGCGGCCGTTTACGCCGGAAAGATAGCGGTTATAGTATTTTTCCAGTCCGGTCAGCCCCACGTTATCGTCGGTGGTAATGCCGATGATCTGGGAAGAAAAGGCGCCCAGCGGATAGAAGCGCTTGGAGTCCTCGATAATGTCGATTCCTACCAGCTTCAGTTCGTTCAGCCTGGTCCGCAGTGCATCCGCATGTTCGGAATCCACGTTTTTGGTCACTTTGACCAGACTCTTGTTAGCGGTAATGGTCTCCAGGGTTTCCTCCGGATCCAGGTCCAGCACCTCCGACAGGATATCGGCAATCACCTGGGTGTTGGCAGCCTTATCTTCTTCGGTCTTTCCGTTGTCCTTTACGGTGCCGGGTCTGGCCCAGATGGTATGCGCCGTGGCAGAAATGGCCAGCTGGCCGCCGTCCCGATCCAGTATATCGCCCCGCAGCGCGGAAATCACGTTGTCTGCGGTCTGCTGCCGGGAAGCCTTCTGGGTGTATTCCGGCCCCATAATAATCTGATGCCAGGCTACCCGCAGAGACAAAGCTCCGAAGCAAACCGCAAATACGGCAAAAACGAAAAGAACTCTTTTTCTGTTTTTAAAACTGGGTTTATTGCTTTTCATAAATTCAATTTCAAAAACGACGCCCGTTTTTGATGCGGCGTCGTTTATTCGTATGCGTTAAGTTTCAGTGCCATCGCGAAGTC
>JAZUDB010000024.1:0-15131 GCA_045639385.1 Anaerovoracaceae bacterium
TTTCACTATCCAGGTAATAACCTTTATACAACAGCGGATTTACTTCAGCAATGGTCGGAGTCAGCGCGCTGAACTGTCCGAAGGTCGTTAAGACCAGTCCGAAAGCACTATAAGTATACGTAGCCACTGCGCTTCCTGCAGTGTCGATAATCTTAAGTACATCGCCCTGCAAATTGCAGACGTAATAGTAGGTGGCAAAGCTTGCTCCGTTATCCGTCGAATACTGAACGCTTTCAGGTCTTCCCTGCTCGTCATACGAGAAGTTTAAGATGGTGTTTCCGTACTTTTCGGAAAGGACTTTGCTTCCGCTGTAAATATAGCTGTGAAGAACGCCGTTTACTGTTTTGCTAAGACGAATACCGTCGGCATCATAGGTATAGGAAATGGTATTCCCGGCATTTGCCGCAGAAGAAAGCTCTCTTCCGTTTTTCCACGTAAAGGTCCATCCCCTGTAGGAAAGAGGATTTCCTATGGTGTCATAAGTAATGCTTTGTCCGTTGTATTCAGTAAGAAGATCCTTCCAAAGGGAGTCTCCATAAGTATAGGTACTGGTACTTCTGTTAACGGTTTTTGAAAGAATGTTTCCCGCAGTGCTGTAGGTATAGCTTTCTTTGATCTCTCCGAGGCCGTTTTGTACTGCGATAAGCTGGCCCAGAGCATCATAGATGTAGTGATCAGAACCGCAGGACACGATTCTTCCCATAGCATCGTAGCTGTAATTCCGGGAAAAAAGCTTTGTATTGCCTCTTTTAACTTCGTAAGAAGAAACCAGAGAGCTCGCCGCATCCTCCGTATTTTCGTAGGAATACTCTTTCGTTAAAATCTCCGAAGACCCGGAAGAGAGGTTTATACTTTCGATTCTTTGCAGTTCATCGTAAAGGTATTCCGTATCAAGATTTGAAGTTTCGATACGGCTTAAAAGCCCGGTTTCTTCTGCATAGGTATAGCTGCTTTCTTTAAACAGCCCGTTTGCTCCGGCGTAGGAAGACTTTGATATTCTTCCTGCAGTATCATACTCTAAAGAAGAAGAAAGGCGAAGACTTCCGTCAGTACTTAGACTGCTTTCCGCAATCGCTCTTCCGAGCGCATCATAGCTTCCAAAGCTGTTTATACCGTTTAAAACATCTTCCGACTTGGCAAGAGCGCCGTTTCCCGTATAGGAATATTTTACATCTCTTGTAAGTGTCCCGCCAGTATATGTTTTTTCTTCCTTCAGCTGATTTAAGTTATTGTAGGTATAGTCTGTATAGTGCCCGTTTCCATAGGTCAACTTCTCTATGTCTCCGGTGTAAAGGTTATGGGTATAGCCTGCAAGGCTTCTTGTCCCCACCTTAATCGCCGATAGATCCCCGAAAGTTGTGTATTCCAGGTTATAGTACTGATTAGGACTTCCGGTGCTGTCCGTTCTTGCAATTACCTCAGGCTGCCCTTGGTAGTAATCGTACATTACCTTTGCATTGTTACCCTGCTGAATCTGGGTAATTCTTCCGTTTGATGCATTGTAAGTGTAATTCACTGCAGCACTGCCCGGCATGGAAACGCTTGTGGGAAGCCCATGCTGCTTTGCAAAAGAGTTGGAATAGGAATAGCTTGCACTGTTTCCTTCCGTATCGGTCTCGGATGCTATTTGCAAAAGCCCGGAGCTTTCGTAGCTTGCAGAAGAAGTAAGGGTCTTTCCGCCGCCTGTAATACTTTCCTGCGTAATGTTTCCGAAGCTGTCATAAGAAAGTTCTGTGGTAAGTCCCCCGCCTTCGCAGGATGTCAGGTTATGATGACTTCCGTAAGTATAGGTATATGTGATGCCGTTTTTGGCAGTATATTCCGTAAGATCCGTGCCGCTGTAAGCATAAGATGTGGGGCTTTCCTGTCCGTCCGTTTCCGCAGAAAGATTGCCCTTTGCATCATAGCTGTAGCAGCTTGCAACTTCTCTTGTAAGAGAAACATCATCAAAATATGCAGTTCCGTTGTTGCAGCCGTAATCCAGATAACAGGTAATCGTATCAATTGTCTGGTTTGCCCTCTTTGGAACAATCAGAAGTGATGCATACTGCCAGGAAGAAAGATTGTCGTTAAAACTTTGGGTATGTATTTCCTTTTCGGTAATTCCTACATACTTGATCTCCGCGCGAAGCCGGAATACTTTATCATTTTCATCCTAATCATTTTTCGGCATGGCATAGGCCTTTGCCCAGGCCGAAAGTGCAAAGCTGTTATTAGAAGGAAGATTAATCTTTACACTCTGGCTTACTGACAGACTGTCTATAGTAGTAGTCCCGGCAAAAACAAGGCCGTTTCCGCTTCTTTCCGGAAGTGTCCCTGCAGTAATTTTTGACGTGCTGGATCTTGTCCAGTCTGCTGCAGTTTCCGCTTTCCCGTTCTTTAAAAGATCAAGGCTGCCTTCGCCTTCCCCTTCTTCCAAAAGAAAATCATCTGCATACACGATGCCGGAAACCTTATCAAGATTAAGTTTTAAAGTATTAGACGATGATGCGGTAAAAGATACGCTGATTCTGATCCATCCGTTTTCTAAAGCCCCGGAAGTTGCAAAGGCTACAGGACTTCCTGAAGTATTTCCGGCTTTTAAGTAAAGCTTTCCCGTATTGGATGAAGAAAGACCTTCCGTATTTACATAGCAGGAAAGTGTATATACCTTTCCAGGCGTAAGCGCAGCAGAAGGAAGATTGTAGGATACATATCCGCTCGGGCCGCTTCCCGTAATCTTTGCGCTGTATATTCCGGTATGCGCCTTGGCGCTGCTTGCCGAGGCACTGCCTCCATTTAAAGTAGAGGTGGAAGATCCGGAAAGAAGCGATCCTCCTTCGAATCCGCCGTCGGAAAGTATGTTTGGCATAACCTTTCCGGTGGTTCTTCCTTCAAGAATCCTGTTTGCCGTTCTGCTAAAAGTTCCGGAAGAAGACGCCGTATATGCACTGGAAGATACCGCATAGACAGTTTTTCCGTCTTCGCTTGTTACATAGTCATTTACCGATCTTCCCGCATAATCAAAAAGAATGGTTTCCTTTGTTTTTTCTGCGGAAGCGTTTCTTCCGTCATAGGTATATGTTACTGAGCGGTTGCTTTCCGTTCTTTGTGTCTGCGCTGCAGCGGTTGTATTTGAATACTCCCTCCAGGTAGAAAGCTTTTCGCCGGCATAAGTAAAATCAATATGATAACCACTCTCAAAGTCCTTTGCCGAAGTCAGATTCCCAGGCGAGTCGTAGGTATACTGTGCGTAGGTGCCGTCCGGATGCGTAATCCTTGTAAGCGCATTATTCGTATAGGAAAAGCTCACAGTATTTCCGCTGTAATCTGTTATTCCCGTAAGATATCCTGAGGAATTGTAAGATAGAGTTGCAATGGTATATGAGGCAGAGGATGCTCCCGCATTGTATGCAGTAATACTTATCAGCTTTTCACTGCTGCTTCCCTGCGGCTTTCCGTCTGACGTATCATATACGTAAACTACTTTGTTCCCGAAGGCATCCTCTGTTCTTTGAAGTCTTTTTCCGGTAAATACCATTTTGTTATCTTTATCATCGGTAATGGTAATCTCACTGCTTCCTGCAGTAAGCTTTAAGCCAAGACCGTCTTCATCCCGATAAACATTGCTTCCTGCAGAGCTGTCTTTGTAAAAGTAATGCTGGGTCTGGTCTCCGTCAACATAGATATACGGATTAAAATCCAGGTCGGAAAGGCTTACAGTCTGCAGCGCATCAAGAGTCCACCCTTTTCCAAAATGCATGCCGGATCCTGCTGCATTTCTCGGCTGCACTTCATTTCCGAAAGCGCTATTGTAAACATGGGAAAGTCCAAAAGATATATTAGCAGTATCGACAGATGTATCTGTCTTTACAAGAGTCATCTTTCCTGTATAGTCCCCGATGTATATGTCTCCCGCTCTACCTGCGGAAAGTTCTCTGTAGGTGTAGTAAGGTTCAATCCCAACCGTATCGGAGTAGTAAACTGCATAATACGGGTAGTATATGGTCTGACTCCATGCCCAGAAGCGCACATTTGCGCCTACGCTGGAATTGCATTTGTAAAGGTCCGTAAGATCAAAAGATATTCCGTAGTTTGGAATACTTCCATCATACCAGCCCTTGGTAAGCCTTGTGATATCCCAGGTAATATAGTCGTTATATGTGGCATTTGCACTGGTAATTTTCTGATAATCTTCAAAATCAGAAGATACGGAGGGCTTATTGTTCCAGTTAAATGCTTTAATCCATGTCGAATAGGCAGAATAGGAAGAAGGCTTGTCTTCTGTTATTGCTCTTACGCCCATTCTGGAAGTAGGCATACCGCTCCCCGAATAAGAATTTACACAGTAAGATATTGTGCCTTTTGTAATAACATAATTGGAGGAGATAACCGGAAGTTCGTTTACTCTGGCATAACCGCGCATCTCTTGAGAAGTACTGCTTACGCCCCAGCCCCAGTACTGAATCTGCTTGTTTCCTTTGCTGGTAACAGAGCCCTGCTTTACATACGTTGTCGTAATTGGGTTTGTATTTGAAGTAGCTTTCGTATCGGCCACAATGACAGGGTCAATGACAACAGGAAATTCTCTTCCCGACGCTTTCAGCCATTCTTCGTCTAAAGAAAGCGTAAGAAGATAGCCATCTTCTGTTTCAGAAAGCATATACCGTACATCTTCTGAAATTTCTCCTTTCGCATCCTCCATATATCCGCAGGGGATAGAGAAAAGCGTGTATCCTTCTTCATCGAGAAAACGAACCTCGCCGTCTTCCCCGGATACAGCCTTAAGGCCATCCGCTGTGACCCTAAATGCAAGATTATGGTCTGCATCTTTGGATTTTAAAAGGATGCATTCTTTTATGTTCCTTCCGAAAAGGTCATAAGAAAGATCTGCATCCTTTAGAATGCTTTCATATGTAATATTGGAGGAGAACAGGGCCGGATGAATATCAGGCACATCTTCTTCTTTCGGGTTTGTGATCTTAACTCCGGCATCTTCATATACTTTCACAGAGTCCGCAAAAGAAAAGCGAAGACGCAAGTCACCTACGGACACTTCAAAAAGAAAATGTGAAGGATCAGAAGAGAAAACCCTTTCTTCATTTCCGTAGGAGACTTTGTATCCGGAAACGCTGTCCTCTTCAAAGGGAAGAATCGTATTGTCAAAGTCTTTCCATTCGCCTTCGTCATTGTAGTGGACTGCGAAAGGATATGTCACAGCTTCATAGCTTCCATCACTTAAGCGGAAATGCTTTTCAAATTCGCCTCTTTTTGATTCATCTTCAGAGGAAATGACCGCTTCTTTAACGATTTGTTCTTCAGTGTTTGGCGTTTGTGTTTGTCCGGCCTCAGCAAATGCAGCTGCAGGGAAAATCCCCAATGACATTGCAAGTACCAAAATCAAGGAAATTGTTGATTTTAATAGCTTTCGCATAAAATATACCTCCTTCTTCGCATAACAAAAAGGAGCCTGTAAGTGATTACTTACTGACTCCTATACTTACCGATTTGCTCGAAGGTCCTGTTTTTATCAGCAACGCCGGGCCTTCTTCTGTATGACGATATTTAAGAAAACGCTTCATATCATCAAACATAGCAACCTCTTACTTCTGCATATTATATGAACCAACATGGGTTGTCAATATGCTTTCTGAAAGATTTAATATTGTTTTAACAATACTACAATTTTATTTCTTCTCCCGGCAGATATTTCTTTATACTTAAAGACCTCCCTTCCCGCTCTCCGGCAAGCTTCTATGATCCAAAACCTCATTTATCAGTCAAAACAAACAATAATTAGGGTATATCCTATTTTTCACTCCGAAACCAACGAAAAATCACCATAAATGATGAAAAATAAAGTTCATATTGCAATTATTTTCACAGAATGAAAGAAATATATCCTATTTTTCATTTTCGTGATAGAACCCTTCGCGCATTTAGAGGCGGATTTTGCTTCTGCACTGGTACATAAAATTGTACAACATCTTTGTTAAAATTTCCTTGTAAGGTCCCCGGAAAGGGGAATATTTCAAGGAAAGAAAAGGACGGTACGTTTTATGAAATACAGAATTGTCAACAGATTCCGCTTTATCACCTTTGTTACGCTGATGATGCTTCTGCTCAGCTTTGGGGTGCTGAGCCTGGTAAACCGGACTTCCGCTTATGCGGAAAAAGAACAGGTCTATACCGAGGTGATGGTGCAGGCGGGGGACACCCTCTGGGCCATTGCAAAGGAGTACGGCAGCGCGTCCAAGGACATCCGGGAGGTCATTCACGACATCTGCAAGTGCAATCATACGGATGCGGCTTCGCTGCGGCCGGGCCAGGTGCTGCTGGTGCCGCAGAACTGATTGCAGTGCAAAATTCGGCGGCTTCGGACTTTGCGGTAAATCTTCGGGCTGCGTTTTTGCGAATAATATGTTTCAGGCAGGCTCTTTGGGGTCTGTCTTTTTCTGTATTTACAATTCTGCGTTCCGGACGTATAATTTGTACAAATAATACGGTAACCTTTAGTTTTGTATAAACGGAGACGAAATGACTTACGGCTACTGCAGTGCGGTCAATCCTGCCCAGAATCTGGAGGGGCAGGCCCGGAATATTCTGAAAGAATTCCCGGAGGCCGCCATTCTGAAAGAAAAATACACGATTAAGAAAAAAGACCGGCCGGAATGGGACCGTATGATGGAGATACTGAAACCCGGCGACACTTTGGTCTTTGATTCCGTAATGCGCATGGGCCGCAGCAAAGAGGACGCGCTGCGCTGCTACGAGCTTCTGATGGAGCGGGGCGTCACCATGGTGTTTCTGAAGGAACGGTACATCGACGCATCGGTTTACCGCCGTCTGGCCAGCGGATTGCGGGAGGCCGGGAAAGGCAGTATTGCACCGGAAAAATTAATCGGCTGTGTGAAAAGCCTTGCACAGGAGCAGATCCGACTGGTGTTCGAGCGGTCGGAATCCGAGCTGGAAAAGCTGCGCAGAAAAACGGCCAAAGGCATGGAGGCCGCGGCAAAGAAGGGCCGCATTTCCGGGCGGAAGGCTGGCGTGAAGGTGGAAACCAAACTGGCGAAGAAGTCGAAAGAATTGATTTTAAAGTATTCCAAGGCGTTCGGCGGCACCCTTTCGGATACAGAGCTGATCAAGCTCTGCGGCTGCAGCAAGAACAGTTATTACAAATACAAGAGCATGTTGACGGAAACAGAAAAAATCAGGGGATAGGAAAGAGATGATAGGTTTTTATGATTATACGGTGATTCTGACTTTTGTCAGCGTCATATCGTCGATGATGGGTATTTCCCAGGCCATTGCGGGAAACTGCGTAAATGCGGTGTTCTTCCTGGCACTGTCCGGGCTGCTGGACGGTTTTGACGGCAAGGTGGCCAGAAGCAAGAAAAATCGCAGCGACGACGAAAAGCTTTACGGTATTCAGCTGGATTCTCTGGCAGATATCGTCTGCTTCGGGGTGCTGCCCGTAACGATTTGTTATCAGCTGGGACTGAATACCAAATGGGACGGGGCGATTCTGGGCTTTTACCTGCTCTGCGGCATTATCCGCCTGGCATACTTCAATGTGCTGGAGACCAACCGGCAGATGGATCCGGACAGCGGTGAAAAGGTGTATCACGGGCTTCCCATTACCACCATTTCCATGATTCTTCCGGTGGCATTCCTCTGCTGCGGCGGAGTGAACGGTGCCTGCGTGGTTCTGGTGCTTCGCGTGCTGATGGCCGTGGTGGGAATGCTCTTTGTTCTGGATTTTAAACTGAAAAAGATGAAGAACTGGCAGTTCGCACTGCTTTCGCTTCTTTCGGGGGCAGCCGTAATTTACGTGCTGCTGCGGAAATAATGTGCGCCCGTCTGCGGGACGGTTCGGAAACGGAAGTTTACTGCCGCCAGAATCGAGCGGCGGTGTTTCTCTACGGCACGGGTGCGGGCCGCGCGGTGCTGTCCGTTCTGATCCGGCCCTGGTTCAGCCGGCTGGGCGGCTGGGTGCTGGACCGGAAAGCTTCCGCATGGCTGGTAAAATCCTTCATCCGGAAAAACCGGGTCAATATGGAGGACTATCCGGTGCGCCGGTATGCGTCTTTCAACGACTTTTTTACCCGTCAGATTCTGCCGGGCAAGCGCAGTTTTGAGGCAGCGGAAAACTGCTTCTGCGCGCCCTGCGACGGTAAGCTGACCCTGTTCCCGCTGGAGGAAGACCGTCATTTTACGGTAAAGGGCTGCGACTATACCCTGGAATCTCTCCTGCGGGACGAAGCCCTGGCGGAGGAATACCGGGGCGGCTGGGGCATTCTGCTGCGGCTTTCCGTGGACGATTACCATCGCTACGCCTATCCGGTTTCCGGGGAAAAAGGCGAAAATATCCGCATTCCCGGGGTTTATCATACGGTGAACCCGGAGGCGGCGGCCAGAAAGGCCATTTACAAGGAAAATACAAGAGAGTATACCCGAATCCGCACGGACCGCTTCGGTACGGTGCTGATGATGGAGGTGGGCGCTCTGCTTGTGGGACGAATAAAAAATCTGCACGGTCCGGGACCCGTTGTCCGGGGCGGTGAAAAGGGGTATTTCGAGTACGGCGGTTCGTCCGTCATTTTGCTGCTGCAGAAGAACTGCCTCATTCCCGACGAAGATTTGCTGCGCAACTCTTTCGAAGGAGAAGAAACAATCGTGAAAATGGGAGAAAAAATAGGTGCTGAAAATTTACAGAGATAAGAGTGCAAGAGACATTGCCGGCTTTTGGCTTCCCGCCGACAGAGCCTTATCTCTTATTCTTATGCTGCTGGTGAACCTGGCGGTGTATTATCCGTTCCAGGTGTTCGGAAGTCTTTATCCGCGCATCGACATCACCTCGGATCTCGATCGAAAAATTTCTTTAGGCCCCAACTGGATCTTTGTCTACGTTGCCGCCTACATTTTTTGGGGCCTTTGCTATTTTGCCGTGGCCCATTACGAAAACTGGTACAACATCCTTTCCGCGGAGCTGGCGGCCAAGCTGATCTGCGGGGTGTTTTTCCTGCTGCTGCCCACCACACTTACCAGGGGGGAACCGGCCGGGAATTCTTTTGCGGAGCAGGTACTGCTGCTTTTGTATCAGATTGACGAACCCACCAATCTGTTCCCGTCCATCCACTGCATGGACAGTCTGATCTGTTCGTACTGCGTCTTCCGCAAGGATTCTCTTTCTCCGGCGCTGCGCTGGTTCTGCGCGGTTCTTACCGTGCTGATCTGCATCTCTGTGGTAAAGACCCATCAGCACGTGCTGGCGGATATTTTCAGCGGCGTGACACTGGCATACCTGATGCTTTATATCGCCCGGAAAAAGGGCTGGGGCAGCTGGATGCAGTGCAGAATGCAGAAGCTGGCCGGGGCATTTACCGGCAGAAAATGATTGCTGCGCTTCTGATCCTGGCAGCCGTCTACGGGGCGGCAGCTGTGGTTGTTTCGGTGCGCAACAGCCGGGTCAACGGGGCGCTGGATGCGGATCCGAAGCTCAGTACCCGCAACCGGATGATCCATCATCAAAACAGCAGGGCCGGAGCATTATACCGCTTCGGTCTTTATCATGCTTCTTATAATGCCTGCGAGGTAATCGCGGTGCACAACGCAAAACTTCTTCTGGGCATTTCCAGCTCTTACTCCGCCACGGTCCGGGATTTTCAAAAGGCCGGCGCCATGGTGGGCCTGGGTATTTTCGGGTCCAATCCTTACCTGATCGGCCGGGTGCTGCGCCGGAGCGGCATTCCCTTCTGCCGCCTGAAAAAGGGCGAGCTGCGGGGACCCGGCGTGTATATCGTCTCCTTCTGGAACGAGGGCAAGCCCTGGCACGGACTGCACACGGTGGCAGCCTATTTTAACGGAGAAAGCTTTCAGTTCTACAATTTCGGAGGCCAGGTAAGCCGGAAAGAGGCTTCCGGAAGTGTTTTTTTCGAAAATAACTATATTTGTTCCTATTTTTTGCCGTAAAAGCTGAATGCAATCGTTCTCTTTTGGTATATAATACATCGATAGATTATACAGGCGATGCATATGAAGAAGAGAAAACCCTGGACAAAATTCAGACATAAGGTGATTACTTTTATTTTTGCCCCCATCCTGTCTTTGGCGGCAAGAATTAAGTATGGCCTTAAAATTGAACGTTTTGCGCAGGAAGGAAAACGCAGCTGGCTGATTCTTGCCAATCACCAGACGGATCTGGATCAGTTTTACGTGGCGGGCGCCTTCCGGCAGCCGGTGTATTACGTTGCCATGGAAGACATGTTTTCCATGGGCTTTATTTCCAAAGCGCTGAGCTGGACCGTGGCACCCATTCCATTCATGAAGGGCTCCAGCGACATTAAGGCGGTAATGAATTGTCTGCGGGTCGCCAAAGAAGGCGGAACCATCGCTCTGTTCCCGGAAGGAAACCGGACCTACAGCGGCAGAACCTGCTACATTAAGCCTGCCGTGGCAGCCATGGCGAAAAAGATGGGCCTGCCCATTGCCATTTTCCGCATCGACGGCGGCTACGGGGTCAAGCCCCGCTGGGCAAAAACCAAGAGAAAGGGACCGATGACCGCCGGTGTGACCCGGGTCATCGAACCGGAAGAATATAAAGAAATGACCGCAGAGCAGCTGTACGAACTGATCTGCCGGGAGCTGTGGGCGGATGAGTCCCGGGATGACGGCCGGGAGTACGTGGGGAAGGACCTGGCGGAAGGCCTGGAACGGGTGCTTTACGTGTGCCCGGACTGCGGTTTTTCCGAATTTGAAAGCAAGGGCAACCTGGTGGGCTGCAGACGCTGCGGCAGAAAGTACCGCTATCGCCCGGACAAACAGTTCGAAGCCCTGGAAGGCGAGACGCCTTTCCGCGGTGTGGGCGAATGGTACGATTATCAGGAGGCCTTCGTTCGCAGTGCGGATCTTTCCGCCTATGACGAAAGCCCGCTGTACACGGATACAGCCAATCTTTTCGAAGTAATCGTATACGATAAAAAACGCCTTATGGAGAAAGGCGTTTCCATCAAAATATTCGGTAATTGTCTGCGGGTTTCCGGCAGCGGTGCGGATCTGGTGATGCCCTACAGCGACATCAAGGCCATGACCTGCGTGGCGGGTCACAAGCTGAACATTTTCTGCGGGGACAAGATCTACCAGCTGAAGGGCGATGACAGCTTTAATGCGCTGAAATACTGCAACATTTACTATCACGCGAAATTTGCGGCCGAAAAACACGAAGAAGGAGACTTCGAGTTCCTGGGCCTGTAGAGATTAAATATATTTTTCCAGCACGGAAACGAAACCTTCCAGACCTGTGCGGTCTTCTTCGCTGAACCGGCTGAAGGAGGGGCTGTCGATATCCAGCACGCCCCAGACGCTGCCGTCCTTGTGGATGGGCAGTACAATTTCGGAATTGGAGGCGCTGTCGCAGGCGATGTGTCCCGGGAACTGATGAACGTCCGGAACCAGCTGCACGGCGTCTTTTTTTACGGCGGTGCCGCAGACTCCGTTTCCTACTTCAATTTCCACACAGGCGATCTTGCCCTGGAAGGGTCCCAGCACCAGTTTGCCTTCTTCCATCAGGTAGAAGCCGGCCCAGTTCAGGTCGTCCATGGCGTCCCAGAGCAGGGCAGATGCATTGGAAAGGTTGGCAATCAGATGGGGTACGTCTTCGATGATGGCCTTTAAGTTGGCGTTGAGTTCTCTGTAATCTGTCATGGGCTTATGCGGCAGCCTCCTGGGGCTGCTTTTTCCTTTCGTCGATAAAATAACTGCTGAGAAGAATCATGGTGAGCAGGGCCAGTACGCCCACGCCCAGCTGAGTCCATTCGAACTTGCCGCCGTCCAGGTTGAGGATGTCCGGCAGGTTGAAAACCGCAATGTACACGCCGGTGCAGCAGGCAAAGGTGAGCAGGGTTTTCCAGTTCAGAAGTTCCTTCAGGGTCTTGTCCGGGAAGATGGCCTTGAGGCAGAGGCACAGAATGCCGAAGAAAACTGCGGCAATCAGAATCCAGGAGAAAAGTTTTCCCAGAATGGGTGCCAGCAGCAGTTTTGCGGCGTGACCCAGAATCCAGGCCGGAATGGAAATCAGGCTGCGGAAAAGCGATTTCCGGGGTGCTTCCTGTACAACTTCCGGTGCGGGTTCTTCTTTTACCAGAATGATTTCTTCCGGGACCGGCGGAAGGTCGGTCAGATATTCAATTGTGGTTTCGCTGTTGGTCAGCTCCCTTTTTTTGCGCTGTTCTTCGTCTTCGTCGTTCATTCCGCTGAATACGGCGGTGGCGGCGGCTACCGCTACAAAAATCAGGGCTGTCAGCTTCTTTTTACCGTTCTTATCCATGGCTTTATTTTACTACCCCGGGGCCGGATATGGTATAATAATTTATTAAATTTCTTTCGGAGGACGAAATGTACGATTTATTGATTCTCGGAGGCGGTGCCTCCGGCCTGATGACCGCGGTCTGTGCCGCAGCACCGGGCAAAAAAATCGCGGTACTGGAGCGGAACAACTTTCCCGGCAAGAAGCTTTATGCCACCGGCAACGGCCATTGCAACTGTCTGAACCGGAAGGCGGATTTTTTCGCGGAGTCCGAGCAGCAGCTGCGGCGCATCGGCATTGTTCCTGTGGAAGAAGAGGACGGACGGATGTACCCCCGGAACCGGGAGGCTGCGGGTTTTGTCAGGACCCTGGTGCATGCGGCGGAAAAGGCCGGCGCGGAAATCATCTGCGACACCCACGTGGTTACGGTGCAGAAAACTGCACAGGGTTTTGTGGTAACATCCAATGACGGAAGAGAGTTCTCCGGCCGCCGTCTGGTGGCGGCAGTGGGCGGAAAGGCCGGCATTCAGTACGGCTGCTACGGCGAGGGCTACCGCTGGGCTCAGTATCTGGGTCACAGTCTGGAAAAGCCCATCCCGGCGCTGGTGCCTCTGGAATGCGCGGAGAGTCTGGAAAAGCTTCACGGCGTGCGGGTAAAGGCGGCGGTTTCGCTGCTTTGCTGCGGCGCGGAAATCTGCCGGGACGAGGGCGAGGTGCAGTTCACCAAGGACGCGCTCTCCGGCATCTGCGTGATGAACCTGAGCGGCAAAGTGCGCCTGGGACCGGACAAGTCTTACGCCCTGGCCATGGACCTGTTCCCGGAATATGCGGAAGATGAACTGACGGCCCTTCTGGAAAGCCGTCAGGACGCGGAGGCATCCCTTTTTGCGGGGCTTCTGCCGGAAAAACTGCAGACCTGGCTGGATGCACAGCTGGGCAAGGCCCGCAGAACGCCGCAGACCGCGGCAGCTGCGGCAAAAAACGTGAAATTTACGGTCATCGGAACCAAGGGCTGGAAGGACGCCCAGGTGACGGCAGGGGGCATTCCGCTTTCCGAGCTGAATGCACAGACCTTCGAATCGCTGCTGGTTCCGGGACTTTACTTCGTGGGGGAGATTACCGATTACGACGGCCCCTGCGGCGGATATAACTTGAGCTACGCCTGGCACAGTGCCATGGCGGCGGGAAAAGCAATCAGAGAAAGCGACTAAATGGGCTGGACGGAAAAACAGCAAAAAGCAATCGATGCAAGAAAAACAAGTCTCCTGGTCTCCGCGGCGGCGGGGTCCGGCAAGACTGCTGTTTTGGTGGAACGAATCAAAAAGCTGATTCTGGAGGACGGAGTCTCTTTAGAAAATCTGCTGATCGTCACCTTCACCAAGGCGGCCGCGGCAGAGATGAAGGAGCGTCTGCGCAAAGACCTGAACAAGGAGCTGGAGGGCTGCACCGACATGGAGAAAATCCGCAGTCTGCGCCATCAGCTGAGCCTTCTGGGTCGGGCGGATATCTGCACCTTCGACAGCTTTGCCCGGAAAATCGTAAAAAACTATTATCATGTGATCGGCTGCGACCCCAATCTGAAGATCTGCGACAATTACCGGGGCAGTATTCTGCGGGACGAAACCATGGAGGAGCTGTTCCGGGAGCTTTATGGGGCCAATGACCCGGAATTTCTGGATTTTCTGGACCACTATGCGGGCGTAAAGTCCGACGGAGCGGTGCGGGAGATGGTTTCGGAGCTGTATTTCTACGCAGACACCCTGCCGGATCCGGAGGCTTTTCTGGAAAATCCGGAGTTTGACCCGGAAGAATTCATGGCTTTTGCGGCGTCGGACGGGGCGGAAGCGGTAAAAAAGAGCATCGGTTACAGCAGACTTCTGCTGCAGCTGTTCGAAGAAAACAAACTGCCCAAGCTGGGCGAAAAGATAAAACTGGATATTTCCGCGCTGGAATCCGTGCTGGCGGCGCTGGAGGGAGAATCGCCGGAACAGGGCTTTTCCATGCTTTCGGAGTTGAAATTTCAGCAGCTTCGGGCCACGAAGGAAGAAAAGCCCGGCAAGGATGCCCTGGACCTGCAGAGCAAAGCGCTGCGGGAGGACGGTGCCAAGCATGTGCTGGAAGAGTACAAAAAGTTCTATGGCAGCATCAGCACCGAACGCCTCGGGGAAGAAAAAGAGGCGGTGCGTGGGCCTCTGCTGCAGCTCTGCCGGCTGACCAAAGAGTTCTCCGCCCGTTACGCCGCAAAGAAGACCGCTGCAGGCCTGATGGATTTCTCCGACGGGGAGCATTTTGCCCTGCGGATTCTGGAAAACCCGGCGGTGGCTGCGGAACTGCGGGAGAAATACGAATACATTTTTGTGGACGAATACCAGGACTCCAACATGGTGCAGGACACTCTGATCTCCCGGATCGCCCGGCCGGACAATCTGTTCCTGGTGGGGGACGTAAAGCAGTCCATCTATAAATTCCGCCATGCGGAGCCGGAACTTTTCCTGGAAAAGTACGGCAGGTTCAAGGCCGGTCTGGTGCCCGGAGCACAGGTGATCGACCTGAACAGCAACTTCCGCAGCAAGAAGGGGGTCATCGATTTTGTAAACCGCATCTTTGCGGGCATCATGACCAAAGAAAGCACCGGTATTCTTTACGACAGCGACGCAGCTCTGGCCGAGGGTCTGCCTTACACCGGCGCACACATTTACGAGCCGGAACTTTTTATCGCGGACAGTGCCTCGGAAGAAGGCGAAGCGGCGGATCCGGCCCTGGAGGAACTGAAAAAAGACGAGCTGGAGGCCCTGATGGCGGCGGATATCATTGCCCGATACCGGGGTACTCCCATTCACGATAAAAA
>JAZUDB010000025.1:0-3468 GCA_045639385.1 Anaerovoracaceae bacterium
TTATTTTGCTGTTCTTAAAGTGTGAATCAGACGTCTGAAGTCTTCGTCGCCCCAAACTACCGGTACCGGATAAAGCGGGTTGGCTTCCTTGGTTGCCCAGGCGATAATCTGGTCGATGTCTTCGTCCTTGATGCAGTCGAAGCCTGCCGGGATTCCCATCTTTACCTTCATATCATCCATCCATGCGATGAAGTTTTCTGCCTTTTCCTGCATATCTGCGCCTTCAATGCCGCAAACGTCTGCCAGGTCTGCCAGCTGCGGATAAACCGCCGGTCCGAACTGACGCATTACGTGAGGCAGGATTACGCTCATTGCCACGCCGTGTGCTACGCCGTAGAGTCCGCCCAGGGTATGTCCTACCGCATGAACGTAGCCTACGCAGCCTCTGGTGAAGGCTCTGCCTGCGTGGAATGCAGCCAGCTGCATCTTCTGACGGGCTTCCATATCGTGACCGTCCTGATATGCCTTGTAGAGGTAGTTGTAGATCAGACGGACAGCTTCCTTTGCTCTCCAGTCTTCTTCCTTTGTATTATAGGTGTGGTTGGTATAGGCTTCTACTGCGTGGCAGAGAGCATCCATACCGGTGGTTGCTGTGGTGTAAGGCGGAAGACCAACGGTGAGTTCCGGATCCAGTACTGCGTACTTCGGCAGAATGGACGGGTCGTTGATGGACGCCTTGTGGTGGGTTGCAGCCTCTGTAATAACTGCGGCAACGGTGGTTTCGGAACCGGTACCTGCAGTGGTGGGAACGGCCCAGAACGGGCAGATTCTCTTATGAACCTTCAGCAGTCCCTGAAGCTGGGAAACCTTCTTTCTGGGATGTGCGTTCTTTGCCGCAATACCCTTGGCGCAGTCCATGGGGGAGCCGCCGCCGAATGCGATAATTCCGTCGCAGTTGCTTTCCTTGAATACCTTATAGCCTGCTTCCACATTCAGATCGGTGGGGTTGGGCTGAATATCGGAGAAGAGTTCGAAAGGAAGACCCTTTTCCTTCATTGCATCCATCAGTCCGTTGGGAACGCCTAAGTTTACGAGTCCGTTATCGGTTACCAGAAGAACTCTGTTAACACCCTTGGCCAGGATCTGCTCCGGCAGCTGCTTTACGCATCCCGGTCCTTCGATATATTCCGGAGTTCTGTAGCCCATGAAGTAGTTTCCTACCTTCATAACAGCCTGGAATGCTCTGCAGTAAGCCTTCTTGAGCGGGCTTGCGCTTCCCTTGGTCAGATGTTCCGGAACAGTGCCCGGCTTGCACATGGTGATGACCTGGGTGGGGCAGTTCTGTGCACAGATACCGCAGCCTACGCACTTTGCGGGATCCTTGATGTACACGTAAGTTCTTGTGTCTCCCTGATATCTGGGTTCGGTAAGGGCCAGACAGTTCTGCGGGCAGTTCTCTACGCACAGAGAGCAGCCGGAGCAGGAGATCGCATCAATGTAGGGTCTGTTTTTTTCTGCCATGTTTTCCTCCTAGCCTCCGCAGACGGGACTCATGAGCATGACCTCGTCACCGTCGCGAAGCTTTACAGTTTTGTTTTTCTGGACGCCGTTGACCACAACGATGCAGCCGTCCAGATCCTTTAGTGTCATCTTTATCTTCGGGTTGTTTTCCTTTGCCTTTTCCAGCACCAGCGGCAGAAGTTCCTTTACGGAAGAAGCCTCCGCCTCCATTTCCCGGATACCGGTATCCAGCCGGAAAATTCCGAATAATTTTACTTTAACCATCCGGGGTCACCTAAAGTTTGATGCCCAGACGCTTTAAGGTCTTTTCTGTCGGAAGACCGTTTTCATCCCACATTCTGGCTTTGTAGTAGGTCTTCTTCATTTCTTCCAGCGGTACTCTGGTGGTATCGTCTTCCGGATCCTGGGGAACATCCGTCAGTCTTGCCGGAAGGGTATCCATGGCTGCGGAAACGCCGAACTTGGAATTGAGGTAACGCTCCAGCGTAAAGCCTCTTTCACCGATGCGGACGTACTTTCCGAAGGTCATGGGCATGCCCAGTGCATACTGGAACATCTTGGTATGATGGAATACCGGAAGATGGATTGCCAGTGCCGGAGTGCTGCGGTTGATGCCGCGGAGCGCCCAGCCGATATACGGAATCGCCTTGTTGATGGCGGTGGTTACCGGGCCGTTGGGCTTGGTAATCAGGAACGCCGGGAAGAAGGCGTAGGATGTGAACAGGCACTGTCCGGATGCGGAGATGGTTTCCATCAGATCCTGGAACAGCATGGTAAAGTCTGCCTTTGCGTGAGGTGTCTGCGGATCTGCAAAGAGTCCCAGACCTTCCACGATTACCAGGTATCCGCCGTTTAAGTGGCAGCCGCCTCTGTTGGAAACGGCGTAGCCCAGGCCCTGACCTACCGCACGGCGCGGTTCATAGGCTGCCAGTTCCAGACCTTTGCTCTGGATGGCAAATTCCTTGCCGCCGAACTTTTCGGAAAGCCGCTTGGAGCCTTCTGCCAGCTCGTTGCCGATGCCTCTTCTGTGGGCGATATCGTCCCAGACCTGAGAGATGTTTTCGGTCTTTCCGAATTCCAGACCGTTGTCCCACAGACCCTTTTCGTTGGCTTCCATGGCCCATGCCAGGGTGGAGCTTGCGGAAATGGTATCCAGGCCCAGCTCATCCAGTTCGTTGTTCCACTTCAGGATGTCGTAAAGGTTGTTGTTTAAAATGCCGCCGCCCAGAAGTCCAAGGGTTTCCAGTTCCGGTCCCTTCACTTCCTTGCCTTCCACGTTTACGGTTCTTGCGCACTTAATGGGGCAGGACAGGCAGCCCTTGTTGACGATGTTGAACTCTTCGGCCAGGGTTTCGCCGTTGACCATTTCGAAATCGTCAAAGGTACCGTAGTTGTAGTTCTTGGTGGAGAGCATCTTGCGCATCTGCATCTGGGATACCAGACCGGCGGTGCCCAGCCGCGGAAGCTGGTTTCCGGTAAGCGGATGTTCTTTCAGATACTTGACCCACTTCTTGTTCCATTCCACTGCCTTTTCCGGATCGTGGACGGTAATCTTTTTATTTCCTCTGGCGGTAATTGCCTTCAGGTTCTTCCAGCCGAAAACAGCGCCTACGCCGGCACGTCCCGCAGCTCTCTCATCGGAGATGACCGCAGCATAGCGGACCAGGTTTTCTCCCGCAGGTCCGATGCACAGCTGTCCGTGCTTGACGGGCTTTCCGGTTCTGGTTACGTGAATCGCGTCTAACTTTTCCTGGGTTTCTCCTGTTTTCAGTCCCCAGAGTTCATCTGCTTCGTGCAGGGTGAACTTATCATTTTCGATTTCCAGCCAGGACGGCTTTTCACATTTGCCTCTTAAGATCAGGGCAACGAAGCCTGCCTTCTTCAGATAGTATCCGAATCTTCCGCCGCAGTTGGAGGAAGTGGTGATACCGGTCTGAGGAGAAATGGTGGAAATGTCGAATCTGCTGGAGCTGGGTGCACCGGTACCGGTCAGCGGACCCGTGGAAA
>JAZUDB010000026.1:0-13596 GCA_045639385.1 Anaerovoracaceae bacterium
ATGCCGTTGCCTAAAGACTTGGACATCTTGCGGCCCTGGGAGTCTCTTACGAGGCCGTGGATGAGTACGTGGCTGAAGGGTGTTTCGCCCATTTCTTCGATGCTGGAGAAGATCATTCTTGCTACCCAGAAGAAGATGATATCGTAACCGGTTACCAGAACACTTGTGGGATAGAAGTTCTTAAGGTCTGCGGTTTCATCCGGCCAGCCCAGTGTGGAGAAGGGGCAGAGGGCGGAGGAGAACCAGGTATCCAGAACGTCTTCGTCCTGATGGAAATGGGTGCATCCGCACTTGGGGCAGACGGTGGGTTCTTCCTTGGCAACTACCATTTCACCGCATTCTTCGCAGTAGTAGGCCGGAATCCGGTGACCCCACCAGAGCTGACGGGAAATGCACCAGTCCTTGATGTCTTCCATCCAGTGATAGTAGATCTTGTCGAATCTGTCCGGAACGAACTGCGTGTCGCCTTTTCTTACCGCTTCGATGGCCGGCTTTGCCAGCGGTTCCATCTTTACGAACCACTGCTCGGAAATTCTGGGTTCTACCGCATTGTGGCAGCGATAGCAGGTGCCCTGAGGAATGACCATATCCTCGGTCTTTACCATGAATCCCGCAGCATCCAGGTCGGCAACCCATGCCTTTCTGGCGGCGTATCTTTCCATGCCCGCATACTTGCCGGCAGTCTCCGTCATGCAGCCCTTTTCGTCCATGAACTCGATCATGGGCAGTCCGCAGCGCTGACCCACTTCAAAGTCGTTGGGGTCTGCGTTGGGGGTGATCTTTACGGCGCCGGTACCCTTGGTCATATCCGGATAGGGATCTGCAACCACGGGGATTTCTCTTCCCACCAGAGGCAGAACCACCTTGGTGCCGATCAGGTGCTGATATCTTTCGTCTTCCGGATTTACCGCAACGGCCACATCGCCGAACATGGTTTCCGGACGGGAGGTTGCCACGGTAATTCCTTCGGAACCGTCCGCACCCGGATAACGGAAGTAATAATACTTACCCTTCTTATCTTCGTGTTCCACTTCGATGTCGGAAAGTGCGGAGCCGCAGATCGGACACCAGTTGATCAGTCTGGCACCCTTGTAAATCAGGCCCTTTTCGTAGAGGTTTACGAAATGCTCGCGAACCGCTCTGTTGCAGCCTTCGTCCATGGTGAAGCGTTCACGGGTCCAGTCGCAGCTGGCGCCCATCTTCTTCTGCTGTTCGTTAATGCGGCTGCCGTACTGCTGCTTCCAGGCCCAGGCGCGATTTAAAAATTCTTCGCGGCCGATTTCTTCCTTGGTCTTTCCTTCTTCTTTTCTGATCTTATCGACGACCTTGACTTCCGTGGCGATAGATGCGTGATCCGTTCCGGGAAGCCAAAGAGTGTTGTACCCTTGCATTCTCTTAAAACGGACAAGCACATCCTGAAGGGAAATGTCCATGGCGTGACCCATGTGCAGCTGGCCGGTAATGTTGGGCGGCGGCATCATGACAGTGAAATGATCCTTGCCTCCCTTGGTTTCCGGGGTAAAGGCTTTCTTGTCTTCCCACTCTTTGTAGATACGGTCTTCGAATGTTTTCGGATCGTAATTCTTCGGCAGGTTTTTGTCCATTTTTCTAATCTCCTGTAACTAATGAATTTCTTATTAAATAAGAACATAATATAACAAGTTATTTTACCGCATGTACGATGTAAATTCAAGCGATGTGTTTGCGTCTTTCCTTTGGTATAATTCAGTTATGAAATTCGCTTCGATATACAGTGTGATCGTTACAATTGTATACATCCTGAATTTTCTGATTGCGCTCTACATCATCTTCGGGAAAAGAAAAAGCCCCGTCTCTTCTCTGGCGTGGCTGCTGATTCTTTTCGGTCTGCCCGGCTTCGGGCTGATCTGTTATTCGATTTTTTCTCAGGATTTTTCCCGCCGCAGAAACTTCTATAACGCAAAAGGCAGTCAGCCCTACAACAGCGAGTCCCTGAAAAAGCAGGTTGCCCAGACAAAACAGGGAAAACTGGATTACGGCAGCGAAATTGCAGAAAAGTGGCACTCTTTAATTCGGCTGAACCAGAACTATTCCGGCGCTTACTACACCAAGGACAACGAGGTAAAACTGATTTCCGACGGAGAAGAATTTTTCCGCACCGTACTGCAGGAAATCGACCGGGCAAAGAAATTCATCAATGCGGAATATTACATCATCAAAGCGGATGCGGCAGGCCGGGAATTTCTGGCCCACCTGACGGCAGCTGCCCGCCGGGGCGTGGAAGTGCGGCTTCTGATGGACGGCATGGGCTGCAAGGGCATCAAAAAGAAAATGCTGAAGGACTATACCGCCGCCGGAGGAAAATACGCAATTTTCTTCGAGCCGAAGCTCTTTAAAATCGACCTGAACCTGAACTACCGAAACCACCGCAAGATCCTTGTAATCGACGGTACTTCCGCCCTGACCGGCGGCTCCAACATCGGTGACGAATACCGGGGAATCTCCGAAAAATTCGGCGGCTGGCGGGACACCAATCTGCTGCTGAAGGGAGACTGCGTCCGGGATCTGGATGCACGTTTTACCCTGGACTGGCGCATTACCAGCGGAGACGATTACCGGACTTCTCCGGATTTTCATTTTCCGCCCCGCAGAAACGGCGGGTCCCTGGGTCTGCAGATCCTGTCCAGCGGCCCGGAGCGTACGGAAGAAGAAATCCGCCTGACCTACATGAATATGATCACTTCCGCCAAGAAGAGCATCTACATTCAGACCCCCTACTTTATTCCGGACGACGCCATTCTGGAAAGCCTGAAAGCGGCGGCCCTGTCCGGTGTGGATGTGCGCATTATGATTCCCAACCAGCCGGATCACGTATTCGTTTACTGGGCCACCTACCACAACGTGGGTTCTCTGCTCTCTTCCGGCGTAAAAATCTATACCTACAGCAAGGGCTTTCTGCATTCGAAAACCATTACCGTAGATGACGAGATCTGCTGTATCGGCTCCGCCAATTTCGATATGCGCAGCTTCTCTTTAAACTTTGAAACCAACGCCCTCATCTACGACCGGCACCTGGCCATTTCCCAGTCCAACGCGTTTAAGGAAGACATCAAAAATTCAGCGCGCCTGACCCAGACCGCCTACAATAAACGCCCGGTACCCGTCCGCATGAAGGAGGCCTTTTCCCGCCTGATCTCCAGCATTCTGTAAAACCGGTACGAAGAAAACACAAGCAAAAATCCGGCACGAGCCCTTCGCGCCGGATTTCTTTATTTGCAGCAAGTCTGCGTTTTTACAGAATATTGATGCCCGCTTCTTTGCAGCGTCTGCGGGTTTCTTCGTCCCAGACCGCGGACTGCACTTCGCCGATATGGGCGTTGCCCATAAGCAGCATGCACAGGCGGCTCTGTCCGATGCCGCCGCCGATGGTATAGGGCAGTTCTCCGGCCAGCAGCGCCCTGTGGAATGGCAGACTGCGGCGGTTGTCGCAGCCGGAAATAGTCAGCTGACGGTCCAGGCTTTCCGGGCTTACCCGGATGCCCATGCTGGACAGTTCCAGGGCGTGACCCAATATCTCATTCCAGAACAGCAGGTCGCCGTTCAGTTCCCAGTCGTCGTAGTCCGGGGCCCGCCGGTCGTGAGGCTTACCACTCTTTAAAGCGCCGCCGATCTTCATGATAAATGCGGTGTGATGCTCCTTTACGAAGGCGTCTTCCCGTCCCTTGTCATCCAGCTCCGGATACAGGTCTTCCAGCTCCTGCGAAGTAATAAAGGCCACGTTGCGGTCCTTGTAGGACAGGCTGTAAAGTGCCGGATATTCCTTGCGCAGCTCCAGTTCGGTGTCGCAGATGGCGTACACGATGCGCCGCACCACGTCTTTTAAATACGCTTCATTCCGGTCGCTTTCTTCGATCACCTTTTCCCAGTCCCACTGGTCCACGTAAACCGAGTGAATATTGTCCAGTTCCTCGTCCCGGCGGATGGCGTTCATGTCGGTATAAAGCCCGCGGCCCACGAAAAAGTTATAGTCCTTTAAGGCCTGACGTTTCCACTTTGCCAGAGACTGCACCACCTGGCAGTGACGGCCGTCCTCTTTGATATCAAAATCCACGGGGCGCTCCACCCCGCTCAGATCGTCGTTCAGACCCGTAGACGCCTCCAGAAACAGGGGCGCGGACACCCGGGACAGGTTCAGCTGCTCGCAGAGTTTTGCCTCAAAAATCTGATGAATTTTGCTGATAGCCTTCTGGGTATCGTAGGAATCCAGCTTTGCTTTGTAGTTTTCCGGAATGATAATTTTGCTCATATTATGCTCCTGAAAGTGCGTATTTGAATAATTATAGCACCGAATAATTTTTTTTACATTAAAAAATAAATCTATGATAATATATAAAATGTAAAGGAGTACGCAAATGGAAAAAAACAAGGTAATTGAACTGAAAAATGTATGCAAAGCATACGACGGAGAGCAGGTGCTGACCGACATCAACCTGACCATCCGGGACAACGAATTTATCACTCTTCTGGGGCCCTCCGGCTGCGGTAAGACCACTACGCTGCGCATTATCGGCGGCTTCGAACAGCCCGACAGCGGCGAGGTTTTATTTGACGGAAAAGACATCAAATCCGTTCCTCCTTTTCAGCGACATATCAATACCGTTTTCCAGAAATACGCACTTTTTCCCCATCTGAATGTTTATGAAAATATCGCCTTCGGCCTGCGGGTGCAGAAGGTTTCCGACGAGGAAATCTCCCGCCGGGTCAAGGATATGCTCAAGCTGGTAAACCTGCCGGGCTTTGAAAAGCGCAAGGTTACCACCCTTTCCGGCGGTCAGCAGCAGCGTGTTGCCATCGCCAGAGCTCTGATCATGCAGCCCCGGGTGCTGCTTCTGGACGAACCCCTGGGCGCCCTGGACTTAAAGCTGCGCAAGGATATGCAGACCGAACTGAAGAATATTCAGAAGCAGACCGGAATTACCTTTATCTACGTGACCCACGACCAGGAAGAGGCCCTGTCCATGTCCGACACCGTGGTGGTGATGGATGCGGGCGTGATCCAGCAGATCGGCACTCCCATCGACATCTACAACGAGCCGGCCAACGCCTACGTGGCAGACTTCATCGGCGAATCCAACATCGTGGACGGCATCATGGAAGACGACTTCCGGGTAAAGATCGCCGGCGTTTCCTGCGAGTGCGTGGACAAAGGCTTTGAGAAAAACGAACCGGTGGACGTGGTCATCCGTCCAGAAGACGTGGACCTGGTACCCCCGGAAAAAGGCATGCTGCAGGGCGTGGTCACCGGCATCACCTTCCTGGGCGTGTTCTACGAAATCATCGTGGAAATCGACGGCTTTAAGTGGATGATCCAGACCACGGATCTGGTGCCCGAAGGCAGTACCATCGGCATCTACATCGAACCGGACGCCTTCCACGTAATGAAAAAATCCGCCTACTCCGAGCAGTTCGGAGATTATTCCTGCTACAGCAACGAGCTGGAGCTTTTATCCGAAAATATCGAACCGGATGACGACGAAGAAGAGGACTACTAAATGGAGCGCAGTTTTAAGCAAAAGCTGACAGCCGCTCCCCATCTTCTCTGGAGCGTTCTGTTCATTATCGTGCCCCTGCTGTTCGTGGTGTACTACACTTTCACGGACATGGAGGGTGCCTTTACCTGGGAAAACATCACCCGCCTGTTCTCCGAGAATTACACCTTAATTCTGCTGAACTCCCTCTGCCTGGCCCTGATTGCCACCGTCATCTGCGTGGTCATCGGTTACCCGGCAGCCTATCTGATTTCCCAGATGCAGCCGAAAAATCAGAAGCTGGCCATCCTGCTGGTCATGGTGCCGGAATGGATGAACTTTTTAATTACCACCTATTCCTGGATGACCCTGCTGGAAGACACCGGCGTGATCAATTCCATTCTGGGCAAATTCGGCCTGAGCGTGCATATGATCAACACCCCCGGCGCAGTGGTGGCGGGCATGGTGTTCTGCTTCCTGCCCTACATGATTCTTCCCATCTACTCCTCCATGGCGGGCATCGACCCCAAGCTTTTGGAGGCGGCGGAGGATCTGGGCTGCAGCGGCAAAGATAAGCTTTTAAAGGTTGTCATGCCCCTGTCTCTGTCCGGCGTCATTTCCGGCATTACCATGGTGTTCGTGCCTTCCATCTCCACCTTCTACATCTCTCAGAAGCTGGGCGGCGGCACCTTCCAGCTGATCGGCGACACCATCGAAAGCTATTTTACGGGCACGGCCATCAACTTCCACTTCGGTGCGGCCCTGTCCATGATTCTGATGATTCTGATCCTCATCTCCATGTCGGTAATGAACCGCTTTACGGATGAAGATCTGGAGGATACCAAAGGGAGGTCGCTGCTATGAAAAAGATTTCAAAACTCTACCTGGCCCTGGTATTCATCTTCCTGTACGCACCCATTGCGGTGATGGTCCTGATCTCCTTCAACGCCGGAGAATCCACCACCCAGATGGCGGGCCTTTCCCTGCGCTGGTACAAAGAAATGTTCAACGACGGCGCCACCCTCCAGGCTCTGAAAAACACCCTGGTCATCTCCGTCAGCTCTGCCCTGGCCTCCACCGTGGTAGGCACCCTGGCGGCAGTGGGCATCTCCAAAATGCAGCGCCGGCGCTTCCGCAACGCAGTGATCAACGTCACCAACATCCCCATGATGAACCCGGACATCGTTACCGGTATTTCCCTTATGCTGCTCTTCGCCACCGCAGGACGCGTGCTGATGCTGGACAGCTTCCTGTCCTTCTGGACGCTGCTGATCGCCCACATCACCTTCTGCCTGCCCTACGTGATTTTATCCGTGCTGCCGAAGATCAAGCAGATGGACAAGAACCTGCCGGAAGCAGCCATGGACCTGGGATGCACGCCCCTGCAGTCCTTCTTTAAGGTGGAACTGCCCTTTATTATGCCCGGCGTGCTCACCGGCATGATTATGGCCTTTACCCTGTCCTTCGACGACTTCGTCATCTCCAATTTTACCAGCGGTTCTGCCTACGAAACCCTGACCATTCACATCTATTCGATGATCAAGAAGGCCGTAAAGCCCAATATTTACGCACTTTCCACCCTGCTCTTTGCAGCCATTCTGCTGCTACTGATTCTGTACAACATTATGGAATCCAAGAATGAACGGAAGGAGGCACGAGTATGAAAAAGATACTTTCCCTGCTGCTGTCCGCAGTTCTGCTGCTCGGCCTCTGCACCCTTCTTACCGGCTGCGGAAAGACCGATGACGAGCTTTACGTCAACAACTGGGGCGAATACATCGCCGAGGGCACCTACGGCTACATGAACGCCATCGAAGGCTTTGAGGAATACTACGAAGAGCTGACCGGCCGCAGCATCAAGGTGCACTACACCACCTTCGCCAGCAACGAAGACCTGTACGCCAAGGTGTCTTCGGGCAGCGCGGACTACGATATTATCGTACCCTCCGACTACATGATCGCCCGGATGATTTCCGAGGATCTGCTGCAGCCCAGCAACATCGAGGCGGTCTGCGAAAGCTACGGTACCGAATGCTTCTACGACCGCATCGGACCGGACTTCCGGGGCCTGTATTACGACCCCACCGACGCCTACTCCGTACCCTACACCTACGGCCGCGTGGGCATCATCTACAATCCCAACACCGTGGACGAAGAGGACTGCACCGGCTGGGAGCTGCTGTGGAACGACAAATATAAGGGACAAATTCTGCAGTTCAACAATTCCCGGGACGCCTTTGCCACCGCACAGTATATGCTGGGCATTGACGTAAACACCACAGACTGGGCCGACTGGGATGCCGCCTACGAAAAGCTTCTGGAGCAGAAGCCCATCATCCAGAGCTACGTTATGGATGAAATCTACAACAAGATGGAAGCCGGCGAAGCAGCCATCGGCGCCTACTACGCCGGAGACTACCTGTTCATGCTGGATGTTTACGACGAGCTGGAGTTCTTCTATCCCGAAACCACCAATGTGTTCGTGGACGCCATGTGCATCCCGAAGAACGCCCAGAATCCGGAGATCGCAGCCCTGTTCATGAACTACATGCTCTCCGATGAACCCGCCATCGACACCGCGGAATTCATCCTCTACGCTTCTCCCAACTCGGCGGTATTCACCAACGAGCAGTACATGGAAGACCTGGGCGAAGAGTACATGGAACTGCTCTACCCCGAGGATTTCAACTTCGCGGAAGAGCTGAACAAAAACGCCTACAAGAACCTGGACGAAGCCACCCTGGAATACATCTCCGGTCTGTGGGAAGAACTGAAAATTGAAGGCGGCCTGCCCGCCCACGTATACATTACCGCCGGCGTTCTGGCAGCCGTCATCGTGATTTCCATCGCGGCTACGGTGATTCAAAAGAGAAGAAGAGCCAAGTGGTGGTAGAAATGGATGAAACACAAAATCGAGGGCATATGCCCTCGATTTTTGATTATGCATTTACTAAGGATGATTAGACAGAGATGAAAAAGGCGCGTTTAATCTTCCCCACTCAAATACTCTAATCTATTTTTTACTAAAACTTCCGCACGGGAAAGAAGCTCCAGTACACCATCTACAGTTTCCTTGCATTCTTCGTAGTTTATTTTATCATATTCGAAAGAAAATGCTTTTTTCGCAGCACCGGACCATAAACTAATATCTTTCTGCATTTGAATCACCAAATTGCCGAATGCACTGAAAATGTCTTGCGGGATATATGTCTGATGAACAAGGGTCTCATTTTTTAAAGCCTTGATAATTTCAACATACCTCTCAAACTTCCTTTTAAATGTCTCATAAGTCTGTGCATGTACAGATTCTTCTTTTTCTTCCAGGTAGTAAAGCAAATCGTGTTCAAGAGGAACAATCTCTGCGACAAATGATTCTATTTTTTCATAATAACGCATTTCTCGATCAAGAAGAATTTCATAAGCGCGAGTAGAACGATTCAGCTGGTTCTTGAATTTTTCAAGGTTTTTGTCAAAGATAGCCGCCATTCCGGTTTCAAACAGTTTTACAAGCAAAGATTTAAAAACTGTCAGTATTCCAATTAAAACTACTGTACCGCCGCCAACGGCAATCAATAGATTTTTCAACCACTCCTGCATCAATCTCACCTCGATTTCAATTTTTCGTAAATCTGCATTTTGGATAGTTGGAGCAACCGTAGAATTTTCTGCCGGCATAGGCCCCGGTTTTTGCGGTTCTTTCAACCAGTTTTCCGCCACATAACGGGCAGATGTTATTATCTACCATAGCTTTCTTTTCTTTTATTTCTTCAACGTGCGCCGTTTTTTCTTCTTTGCCTGCATGGCTCAATGCATCCAGTTTCACAAAAATAGCGTCCATTTCATCCTGAGTCAATACATCGTCTCTGGATTTAATATCTTTTCGCAACGTGTGCTTTAGTTCTCTTCTGTATACTACTCTTACAGAATCGGAATAACTTACACTCTTTAATTCACAATGCTCACCGAAAACAATGTATGAATAGAATGGCACGTCTTTTCCTATACACTTCTGAAGGTACTTAATATGGGTCTTATTCTGCATAATCGGATTGTAAAACTGATGCTTCTCAACCCTACCCTTACCGGCATTCAATGTTACAGTCCAGTTTTTATGTGCATCGTCACCAAAAATATATCCAATGTAGTTCTTTGATTCGAATACGTATATACCAGTCTCGTGTACTAATACAAGGTCGATTTCAGATGTTGTACCATCGCCTTTGGGAACATAACAATTCGCAATGCAATAATTCTTGTCAGAGAACTTGGTAAGCACCTTATATGCTAAATACTCGCCCTTTGTTCCGGAGTTAAACAAACGATCAAATGCATTCGTACCGGACTGCTCTGCATATTGCTCCTTTGCACTCCTTTTCGCCTCAGAGCCTTCCGGATCTTTTATTTTAAACAAATCTAATATCGGCATCACGAGTTCCTCCTTTTGAGGTATAACGCCTTCATCTGGCTTAGTTTTTTTCGCAAATTAATTTTTCTTTTATATCATCAATTAGTCCTTGATCTGCAGGAAGCCATTCAACGCTGTCAATGGTTTCTAGTGTCAACCATTTAGCATCCTCTGCTTCCTTTAATACCAAGTTACCCTTTACAATAGTGCACCAAAAACAATCCATTGATAAATGAAATTTTGGATAGTCGTACTCGATAGTGTTTATCAGTTCGCCCACGGAAATTTCGGTATCCAATTCCTCACGGATTTCGCGGACCAGGGCCTCCTGCGGCGTTTCACCCGGCTCGATTTTACCGCCGGGGAACTCCCATCCGCCCTTGAATTCTCCGTATCCGCGGGCGGTGGCAAATATCTTTTCGTTATCTTGAATTACTGCTGCAACAACTCTGATGGTTTTCATATTACTCCAGCAGCTTTCCCCTCTCCAGGTCGTTATAGACAAATTTGCAGACCGCTTTCAGAGCCTCGCCCCGGGTGGCGCCGAAGCCCCGAAATGCCCGCAGGTCACCCACGGTCATAATGCAGTGATACTGCACCCGGCGCATATTCTTAAAATCCGGTCGTTGATTAATTCCGTCGAAGGGAATGTACAGCACGGTTTCGTAGCCGGCCTTGACGTAGCAGAACCGGGGCGCCGCACCGTATTTGCGCACAGCCCACTCCCAGAGCAGCCGGATGTAGTTTTTTCCGTCCGTGCCGTCCGGTGCATTCTCCGGGTCCTGCAGCAATTCCTCCAGGCTCCGGGTTTCTTCAATTGGCCGCATGTCTCTGATGTCCATAGAAAAATTGTAGCAAAGCACCCGACGGAATGCAACGCGAATTCCGGACCAAGGGACCCCTCTGCAGGGGTCACCGCCCTTTCTCATCCGCCAAATTTACCCTTCGAAAAATCCGCAAAATTTGCAACTCCTTTTATGAAAGAAAGGAGGATTTTTCCATGGAGAAAAATAAACGGTCAGAGAGTGCAAAAGCCGCAGAGCATCCGGTCCGGCAGGACAAAATAAAGCGCTCATCATTATACAATTACAGAGAGATGAACCGCGAAACCGTATCAACAATTGAAGGATTTGCCGCCAGACTCTGCCAGCTGCGCACCGAGCGGAATCTTTCTGCCCGGGAAATGAGCCTGTCGCTGGGCCAGGGGGTCGGATACATCAACAACATCGAGAACGGCCACAACATGCCGTCCATGACCATGTTCTTTGAAATCTGCGAATTTCTGCAGGTGTCCCCCTGCGAGTTTTTCTGGTACACCAAGACCGACCGGCTGCTCTGCGAAAAGCTGCTGAGCAGCGCCCGGCGTCTGAGCACCGAGGACCTGGAATTGCTGATCCGGTTGGTCAACAAATTGCAAAAGGAGTAAGAAAATATGAAAAAGAAGAAAAAAACCTGGCTGATCATTCTGGTTCTGCTTGTGATTGCAGGCGTATTCGGAAAGACCCCGGAGGAACCGCAGAAGACGCAGACACCCGCGCCAACACAAAGCCAAACACAGACGCAGCCTCAGACACCCCCAAAGCAGGAACAGACGGAGACTCCGATGGAAGAGCCGAAGAAGGAAACCAAGACGGAGACCCCGAAGGAAGAGCCGCAGCAGCCGAAAACCAGCGGCTACGAAGAGGTCTACAACAAGTATGCCCAGAAGCTGAAAGATGCCACGCCCAAACTGATTGAGGAATACAAAGCAGAGGCCAAAAAGAACGAAGCCGGCGTAGAGGGTCTGGCGGAAATACTTGCCGAAAAGACCCAGGACCTGGCGAACATCCAGGTGGAGGGCGGCGAAAAACTGGCCGCAGTGTATATGAAGTCCGGCTCCGGAAAGTACGAGGACTACCAGGAATGGTATAACAAACTTTATGCGGTTTATGAAAAGGAGTACGAAAAGCTCTTCAACGCCTATATGAAGTCTGTTATGTAGCGAACGGTCTGTGAAAGAACAGTCTTGCGCACACAAAAATCCCTGCCCTAGCGGGCAGGGATTCGTTTTCATTATTTTGCTGCGGTCTGCAATGTTATTTCCAATCCGCGTACTTGATGTGCACGCCGGTGTCATCCTTAAACAGATGAATTTTCACGGTATGGACCGCTTTGGTCAGTTCATGCTTTTTGCAGAAATCTTCGAAGCTGAGTTTACCGTCCGGATCATCGTCATCGTAGAAGGAATCCAGATCCACATAACGAATCTGCGCTTCTGCGGTGCTGCCGTCCACGGAAAGAATTTCCGGGTTGGACACAAAGATATCGTTCCAGGGCGTACCCTTGGCGCGGCTGTAGAAGTATACATACTTGCCGTCGTAAAGATCCCGCATATTATCGTAATCGTCTGCGGATTCCGGCGGCGTGTAGCTGCTGTAATCCGTCAGGATATCCAGCCACTTGTCGGTGTCTACGCTGCGTTTTCCGAAAAGTTCGTCCAGATACTTCTGCAGCAATGCACGCTCCAGCTTTGTGCTGGCGGTGGCGTCATCATAACCGAAGGTCTCGCCCTGCGGACCAAACTGCCGGGCCAAAGCCATCACATTATCGCAGCTGCATTTCCGCAGACTCTCAAGCGTATTTTTCGAAGCGAACACCACACCGAATTCCGGGGAAGAAGCAATACCGTTTTTGAACTGCTTTTTCAGGAATGCATCGTAATCCGCACGGCCTGCGAGGTAATCATCCAGATCCTTCTCATTTGTGCTGAAGTACACCCAGCTTCCATCGCTGGCAATCCACTGGTCCGCACCGACGCAGTACCAGGTGTAGCCGCCCGCATCCTTAATCTCGGTAACCTCATAGCGGCTCTTGTACTTTGCAAATCCCACCCTTTCGCTCTTGGAGTCCGGCGCTTTGCGGATATTGATACCGTCGCTTGTAATTACCGCCGCGTAGCCGCAGGGCTCCGGCTGCTGGGGACCCGGGTCCGGAGAATCCGCCCGCTGACCGTATTTGATGTGCACGCCTTCTGCATCCTTGTACAGATGCACGGTATAAATCTGGATAGACTTGCTCAAGTTATATTTTTCACAGAAATCAGAGAAGCTCAGCTGGGAATCCGCGTCCCAGTCAATCGCGTCGATGTCTATTTCCACGTATTTGATTTCCGCCGTGGCACGGTCGCTCTCCACCGAGGTCACCACCGGGTCGGAGATGAAAATGTCTTCAAAAATACCGCCGATGCCCCGGGCGTAGTAGTAAATGTACGTACCGTCGTACAGATCCTTCATCAGGTCGTAATCAAATTCCGCGGGGAACTGATAGGTGCTGAAATCCTCGAAATTCGGCTGCCAGTTCTGGGTGTTGACCACGCCCTTGCCGTAGAGAACGTCCAGCTGCGCCTGCAGCCAGGACAGATCTATTTTATCGTAATAGAAGTCCCCGTTTTCGTATTCCACGATGTTATTGTGATCATTGTCCAGCGACCAGCCGATATCGACTACGTCGAACCAGACGTGTTCGCCCTCGTAGCGGTTCAGCTCCTGCAGCTTGACCTCGGACGCAAACACGTTGTCCAGATGAAACAGACATTCAAAACCCTTGCCGCACAGCGACTTCATAAAGGTTTCGTAGGCAGTCCGGTCATCCGGCTTATCCTCGCCGCAGGCTCCCAGCGATACCGCCAGAAGCAAAACCAAAATA
>JAZUDB010000027.1:0-5196 GCA_045639385.1 Anaerovoracaceae bacterium
CCTGGACCACGGTTTCAATCACGAGTATGTTGCATCCATACTTGCCAACGGAGACGGTACCTGGGCGGTAATCAGCAGAGGAGAGGCCAAATATATCTGCCTCAGCTGCTATGATGAGGGTGGAAATGAACTCAGTTTCAAAAAAACAGAAGTAGGCAATTACGGAATCCGAAACGCGGCACGGCTGGGAGACGGGTACATCATCCAGCTTTGGAACCAGATTCACGGAGAAACCGCCCTTCTGTGCAAGATGGACCGGGACGGCACCTTAACCGACAGTTTCTCGTATGAAGAGGACAATACGGACTACTACATTACGGATATGACCGAGTTTGCAGGACAGATTTACCTTTCCGCGTACGCAGTTCCCAAACAGCGGGATGAAGGCGGACGGAACGAAATCGCAAATATACTCGATTACATATGTTCCAAGGAAGGCGGATGGAATATCTCCAGTGAAGAACTGACGACTCTTATCCGGGATAACTACACAGCCATGCTGCTGATCTGCAATCCGGAAGGCGGCGACCCCAGAGCCTTCTATTCCGTGAAAGGTTCCCTGGGCGGCGATTTGGCGGTCAATACCGAAGGGCAGCTGGAATGGAACGTGGAAAGCATCACCACGACCCTCTTTTCGCCGTATACCAATGCCTATTCCATCGGCGGCAGCTGCAACGTTTTCTGCTACACCTTCGATACCGAAGGAAGCTTAATCCGGCAGACGGATACCGGCGAAACCACTCCCTATTGGAGATAAAACAGTACTGTTTGAATGCAAGTGATTGCGCCCGAAAATCCTCATTTTGCCGGATCTGAATGCAAGTGAATCCCCCAGCAAGACAAAATTTAGTCTTCTGGGGGGATTTTTTAGGCTGTTCGCAGGCTCACCAGAACGAACAATGCCCCCCAGAATGGCAATCCGCATAAACTTGGGGGTACGCAATATGACAAAAAACAGCATTTTACGTCCCCCATTAAGCGTTAGTGAGCTATCTGGGGGGCGTGACACATTTTCGTCCCCTAAAAAAGCCTCGGGGATCTACAAAAAGCTGCAAAAAAACCTGCCCGAAGGCAGGTTTTTGTACGTATTTTTTCTTCAGCTCTATTCCCAGGTCTCGATTCCCTTCAGAACCTTTTCTTCGGATCTGTGGGTGGGGTCAAGGCTGTTTTCGATCTTCTTGATAATAGTCGTCAGCACGAACTCCATTACGAAGTAGAAGATGGCGGTGGCGATCAGCGCAAAGAACGGCTCGTAGGTACGGCTTCTTACCAGGTCGCAGCGCTTGGTCAGGTCCATAACCGCAATGTAGCCGACGATGGAGGTTTCCTTGATCAGAGACACCACGTCGTTGCGGTAGATGGGCAGGAAATGTCTTGCTGCCTGGGGCAGAATGATCTTAAAGAAGCACTGATTGTCGCTGTAGCCCAGAGCGCGGGAAGCTTCGGTCTGTCCTTTGGAAATGGCGTTGCAGCCCACGCAGAGATTGTCGTACATGGCGCAGCCGAAAATCAAAGAGAAGCCGAAGATGGAGATAAACTCCGCGTTGTCCATCTTTTCAAAGATGATATAAGACAGAATCATCAGGAACAGTACTGTCGGGATACCGTGGATGAATCCGTTGAATACCTTCATAAAGCCGTTGGCCACCTTGTTGCCGTGGCGGCAGAGCATGTAGAGAGCAAAGCCCAGCACGGTGCCCAGCAAAATGGAGGAAACAGTCATGACGGCGGTTACCCGAATACCGTCTACAAAATCTCTCCAGCGTTCTTCCTTAATGAAAGTCTTCTGGAAGCTGTAAGCCATTTTTTCAAAGAAAGTCATTTCGGATTCGTACTGCCCCTCCAGCACGAATACCACATCGCAGCGGTAGTAGGGGTCGGACAGCACGGATGCATCCGCACGCTCTTCGTCCACTACGATGTTCATGCCGAAGTTGTATTTGCCGGCCAGACAGCTGGTGGCAATGGCGTCGAATTCCATGGCGCGGAAGTCCCACTGATAACCGTAGGCGGCGCAGAAATTCATCATGAATTCCACGTCGTAGCCGGAGAACTTGCCGTTGCTTTCAAAGGAGAAAGGCTCGTATCCGCCTTCAATGGCAATGGTGACCGATCCGTTCTCGCCGGTGGTTTCCGGAATGCTGCGGATTACACAGGTGTTGGGATTCCAGTTCTTGACCCAGTAATCGTAAAGCTCGTCCAGCCATCCGTCCGCCTTCTTGGCGGCGATGAATTCCTGGAGCTGCGCATAATATTTTGCCTGGTTTTCGTCGGCACCGATAATGACGGCGAAATCGCAGTAGCCTGCCGCTTCATCCAGACGGACCAGTTCGGGACGCTCGTACTTCTGGGCATAATAGCCCACTTCCTCGATCAGATAGGCGGAGATCTTCTTGGAAGTCAGCGCCGGGATCATATCGTTGGGCATTTTAAAGTACATCCACTCTTCGTCCTGGATGGTATCCTTGATCAGGTCTTCGTAAAGAACGCCGGTCTGCACGCCGATTTTCTTTCCGTCCAGTTCCTTGATGGTGGTGATGCCGTTCTTCGGGCGCAGCTTGTCCACTTCGCCGGAGGAAGTTGTTCCCGCGTTGGGATTGGGCGATACCAGCGTAAGGCTGCTGCTGTCGCTGAGAATCTGTTCATCGTGGGGATCCGGCGCGTTCACGCCGTCGGATGCCGCAAAGCACACCGCCGGAACCGCACAGAGCACGAAGGCTGCGCAAAGCAGAATTGCCAGGGATTTTCTGAGATTGTTCTTCATTACTGCTCATCCTCCCATCTGAATTCTACGCGTACGTGATTGGTATAGCCGCTGATGCCCACCGGTTCGGGCAGAATTTCGTCGGTGACCCTTGTGGTCGGTTCGTCCAGTACGGACAGGAAAATCATATTGCCGGAGCTTCTCAGGTCGAAATGCTCGCCGGTATAGAGAAGATCCACGGAAAGAAGGTCCTTCTTTTCCGCATAGTCGATCTTAATATGAATCTTCGGAATTTCATCCTGCTCCAGCAGGTTGTTCACGCAGATGCCTTCGATGACCATCTGCAGCTTGGAAGTACGCTCGTTTTCGATGAGCAGCTTTTCCGCGTAGGACTGCAGATCGTCTACGATGGTCTGGAAATCGAAGTCCGGACTGTCGATGCGATATTCCAGAGAAGAAAGACGCTGGATAAAGCGCTTGGTTCTTTCCTTCTGGGGATGCTCGAAAATCTGCTTCGGAGTACCTTCTTCGTAGATGCCGCCCTCGTCCATAAAGAAGACACGGTTGGCAATCTTGCGGGCAAAGTCCATTTCGTGGGTAACGATCATCATTGTGGTGCCGGTCTTGGCCAGCATGCCGATTACGGACTGTACTTCGCCGATCATACTGGGGTCCAGGGCACTGGTGGGTTCGTCGAAAAGAATAATGTCCGGATCCATGGCCAAGGTTCTGGCAATGGCAATACGCTGCTGCTGTCCGCCGGAGAGTTCATCCGGATAGGACAGAACCTTCGAGGAAAGACCGACCTTGTCCAAAAGGTCCATGGCCTTGTCGTAGGCTTCCTGGCGGCTTCTGCCCAGCAGGGTAATCTGCGGGTTCATGATATTTTCGATTACCGTCAGATGTCCGAACAAGTTAAAAGACTGGAACACCATACCCATCTTCTTGCGGACTTCGTTAATGTCACAGCCTTTGTCTGTAATGACCTGTCCGTTCACGATAATTTCTCCGGATGTGGGCTGCTCCAGAAGGTTGATGCAGCGCATCAGAGTAGATTTTCCGGTACCGGAAGGTCCGATGACGGCAATTACGTCACCGTCATTAATTGTTGCGTTTACGTCCTTGAGGGGGATGGTATTGTCATCAAATTCCTTCCTCAAGTGCTTCAGTTCAATCATCTTTCAATCCTCTCTGTCAAAAGACAACCACCAAAAGCGATAAATTCCATAATCAAAAGAATACCAAGTTTTTGAAATATGTAAAGCCAAAATTCCAAAATTGTTAAAATTATTTTTCATAAAAAAAACCATCCCCCGAAGAGGATGGTTTTTTCTTGATTTTTCAGCCGCCGCCCAGAATCTGATAAGCCTCCAGCCGGTCGCCTTCGGAAAGGCTTTCCTTCTCCGAAATCCGCCGTCCGCCCACCATGCAGATCAGGGCGAAATGCTCTGTCAGCGGGACGTTCCGCTGCGCCGCAAAATAGATGACGGCCTCCCGCACGGTCAGATCCGCCGGAATCTGCACTTCTCCGCTGTAATTTGCGGACAGGCAGTGCAGCAGAATATTTACTTTTATGAGATCGGTGCTTTCCATTCGGGTAATTATCAGACCGGCCGGGCCCTGCGAAAAGCCCGGCCGAGAGTATTTTACTTATACAGTTCTTCCGCAACTTCGGTAAGACCGAGCGCTTCCAGTTCTTCTTTGGCGGGAACCATGGTTTCCGGATCCCAGTTCATGGCGGCAAAGAAGTTGTTGGCCAGCTTCTCTTCGTCCACTACCATGCCGGCAATGGGTCCTTCGAAAGGCGGATTTGCCTTGATCATTCTTTCGGACAGAGTAAAGTCTGCCTTGGTGAGTCCTTCGCGCAGGTTGAATGCGTGACGGATGTTAAAGCTTCTCTTGCCCATGGCCAGGTACTCTTCTTCGGAAATGTCCCATCCGGTGACTGCGCTCAGTGTCTGACGGAGGTATCTGCCGTGAATGGCACCGCCCAGCAGGCATGCGCCGGTGGCGTTGAGCATTTCTGTGGAAGCGGTTCCGACTACGTCTGCAGCGCCGGAGTTTTCGAAATCGAAGTCCGGTCCGCCTACGCCGATGCCGATGCCGCCCTTGATGTGTCTGCCCGGGGTCGGGTCATACTGGAAGGTTCTGGCCAGTCCGTAGGACAGTCTGGAGTCGTGCATGGGGATTTCAATGCCGGATGCGGTTACCAGGCATTCTTCGCCCTTGCCGAAGTGCTTTGCCGCATAAGCGGAGCCCTGTACCAGAACAGCGCCTACGCCTTCGCCCCTGCACATCTTCAGGGTCAGTTCTTCTGCTGCGGCTGCGTTGCCCCAGGTCAGCTCGATGCCGTCCAGGTCTTCCTTGGTCAGGATGCCCTTGTCGTAGCATTCCATGGCCCAAGCCACGGTGTCACCCACGGAAATGGTGTCCACGCCGTATTCGTTGCAGTAGAAGTTGCAGCGGATGACTGCTTCTGCGTCCTTCACAAG
>JAZUDB010000028.1:0-2195 GCA_045639385.1 Anaerovoracaceae bacterium
GTCCGTGAAATACTGCATAAAATCGCCTGCGTTCACGCTTTCGGGATTTGCGCCGAACAGAAGGTCCTGATTTTCCGTCTTCATCAGATCGAAAATGACTTCCCGGGCTTTTTCCGGTGAAGCAAACAGTTCTTCTATCACCTGCCGCTGCGCGTCTATCCGCCGCAGTGCGTCCATAGAATCCCGCACACTGCCGGAAACCGTCATGCCGTAAAATGTAGAGCCCGCATCCTTCAAAAAATCCGGATTCTCTTTTGCCTTCCCCCGCACCGCTGCTGCGGCACCCAGCGAGGGAATCACATTCTGGGTAAATGTATGGGCAAGCTGCTGCGGTGTCTGATTTCCTTTCAGAATCTCATTCATATGATGCAGCGCTTTTTTGTTATAGTCGCCGTTCAGGTTTACGGAAAACTGCAGCTTTGCCATGTCCGTCAGCCGGGCTTCGTCAAATCCGGGCAGCTTCCTTGCATACTCCATGACCCGTTCTTTATTCCGCAGTTCCTGCACCGCATCCGTCAGGAACGCGATGGATGCCAGCAGGTTCCGGTTCTCGGGCAGCGTCAGATTATCCATCTCCGTTACGCTGTCCACCCGGGAGGCAACATAGTCCACAAACTGCTGAAATCCTTCATAGAAGCCTTCGGCGGCATATTTGCCGAAAACGTCCTGGGCAGCTTTTGCTTCTTCGATGCTCATATTCTGCGCATTGCTGCAGGCCCGGTAGGCATCCGCCGCCTGCTTGCCGTAGGCGGCCCGTTCTGCCGCAGCCGCATCGCTTAACACGTAATCGATATCATATTCCGGATGATCCTTCAGCATGCGGAAGCATGCCAGGGCGGAAATTGCATTTCTTTCCCGGGACAAACTGAAGGGATTGGGCAGCTTTTCCAGTTCCGCCCGCTCTTCGAAGCTGATCCCGAAATACTCGATAGAAGACATGGCGTCCGTGGCATCCGCAACGCCTGTCAGCCGTTCGGGAACCAGATTTTCCATAGTCGTCTGAAGATCTTCGGGTGAAACCGGAGCAAACAGCGCGCCGCCTTCCCAGGCAAGAATTTTCGGGCCCAGGGTCCCGCTTAATATTTCTTCCGTAAAGATCCGGCGGGAAGCCTCGGTCTTCATGGCCGGTTCCAGACTTGCGTAATATTCCGGGTCTGCGATTGCGGCACCGGCATAACCGAAGGTGTCGGAAATCGCATCCGCCGCTTCTTTCTTCTGCATATTGGCGGGATTTTCCCGGAACTTCGCCTGCATCACGTCCATTACGGCGGCATAAGGCAGCACCGTGGCGACGGCGGTAATGGCCAGGTCCGAAACAGGTTTTTTGCCTTCCAGAAGCTCCGCGCAATTGCTCAGCAACATGGTCACGTTCCGGTAATTGCCGTTGATGGCGGTCTGCCGATCCAGTTTTTCATCCAGACTTGCCTCCAGCGGATGCTCCTCGGGCTTGTAATACCCACCGATGATTTCCATCTGCTGACCTGCGTCCTGCAGAAGCGTGGTGGCAGCGGCCAGAAAACGGTTTTCCGGCTTCAGAAAATCTATGGCCTTGCTGTCCGGGCCGATTTTGGACAGATAGTAGTCCGACATGGCGTTCAGCACCCGGTTATAGCTGTTGGCGGCAAAGATTCCGAACTCGCCGTAGTTTCCCAGTTTATAAAGATCCGCCATGCGCTGCTTCACTGCCATACGCTCGCTTTGCAGCTTCTCCGGATCCAGAATGTCCTCTACACTCTTCCCCTCCCGGAGCAATTCGCCCACGGCCATGGTTTCCAGGGCAATTCGTTCCACGGAAATGGGCATATCCTGGTGCTTGTCCAGGGGAATCGCCGGGCCGAAAAGCTCGGCAATACAGGATTTTTTATCCGTATATTTTCTGATGTTTTCCGCGGTAAGTTTTGTTTTCGGCGGCATTGCATCCTCCCAATCTATATAAAGGTATTTTGTCCGATAATAAACTATTGTACAGTATAAACGGGCAAGCGTTGCAGAACTGTTAGTAAAAAAGCCCCGCCGGGGGAAAAACCCGTTAATAAAAGGCCCTGCCGACGCAAAAAACCGCATTTCTTTCCGAAAATCCGCAATAAAAAACCGCATCCGGCGCATCAGGAGCGTAATTCAGCCTTGTTTGTGCCGTATCGGGCTTCTATAAAACCGTGCAATGTCACAAACATAAAAAAAGACCCCATTTGTCA
>JAZUDB010000029.1:0-12571 GCA_045639385.1 Anaerovoracaceae bacterium
GGCGCAGAGCACCACGAAGCTTTCTTTGGATTTTTTCCAGGCTTTTACCTGCTCATCCGTTTGGATTTTCAGTCCCAGCAGAAGTTTTGCGAATATTTTTACCAGCAGGGCCATGAACCCGAAAATCAGACGGCTGCCGAACCCTGCTGTTTTTTTCATCAGACATACACAATCTCCACACAAAAAATGAACCATTTCCATTATACTACATCATGGAAAGATTTCGCAGAGCGTATTTCTGCAAAAAGGGGAAAGTGCGGACCGGGAATCCGCGAAGAAAAAACATGACAAAGAAAAAGAACAAAACAACGGCAGGAAAATTCCTGCGTGCAGCAATATTAATCCTGGCAATTCTCTGGGGCACCGGCATACTGGGCCGGGGAAAACTGCCCGGCGACAACGGCATATACCTGTCTTCCGGCAGCGGCGTACCCCTCCTGCTGCAGACGGACCCGCTCTGGAAGGACCATCCCTACGGCAGCGGAACCGTGGGCTCCGACGGCTGCGGCCCCACCTGTCTGTCCATGGTGGCGGTGTATTACGGTCACGAAGAAATGGACCCTGCCTGGATGGCGGACTATGCGGCAAAGAACGGTTACTGGCGGTCGGAGGGCACAGCCTGGAGTCTGATGACCGAGGGCGCCAAAGCCCTGGGACTGTCTTCCGCAGAGCTGCCCCTGTCCGAAAAGAAGATCAAATCGCATCTGGAAGACGGCGAGCCTATTATCTGCTCGGTTGGCCCCGGAGACTTTACCAATGCGGGTCACTTTATCGTACTTACCGGGCTGAAAGACGGGAAGATCCGGGTGAACGACCCCTTCAGCCGCATTAATTCCGGCAAGCTCTGGACCTACGAGCAGCTGTCCGGACAAATTAAGAACCTCTGGGTGTTTTTCGCCTGAAATTTCCCGCGTCTTGCATGTTCTGTGTTATAATACCAGATTGAGGATTTGTCAGAAGAAACATGGAGAATAAGAATTCTACAAAAATTATCCGGAAACTGTTTCTGACCCTTCTGCCGGTGCAGGCACTGGCGGTGGGGCTGCCGGCCATCAATGCGCTGGTCAGCAGTTTCGTCATCGGAAATTATATCGGACCTTCCGCGCTGGCGGCCATCGGCTTTGCCAGCCCTTTGAATAACTGCGTTGCGGCGGTGAGCAGTACCCTGGCCGTGGGCTCTCAGCTTTTGTGCGGTCAGTATCTGGGACAGGGGGACAAACAGGGCGTGCGCCGGAGCTTCTGCTCCGCATCGGCTCTCTGCTGCCTGCTGGGTCTGGGATTTACCGCAGCCTGCGTGCTTGCTCCCGGCGGCATTTCCCGCCTGCTGGGCGCCTCCGCAGAATCCGCGGCCATGACCGCAGACTACATCCGGGGCCTGGGAACCGGCATGGTATTCATCGTGCTTTCCGCCACGCTGCTGCCTTTCCTGCAGCTGGACCGGGCGGCCAAAACCGCTTCGGCGGCGGTAATTACCATGGTGGCGGTGAACATCGGCTTTAACCTGCTGAACGCTTTCGTGCTGCACTGGGGCATGATGGGCGTGGGACTTTCCACAGCGGCGGCCAACCTGGCTTCCGTGCTGGTGTGCCTGCCCCACTTTGTTTCCGGCAGTCAGACCTTCCGCTTCTCCGCCAAGGATATCCACGGCGGAACCGTGGGAAAAATCTTCTACCTGGGACTGCCCTCTGCGGTGTCTCCGGTCTGCCTGGTCTTCCGTGACCGGGTCATCAACCAATACGTATTCAATCTGGGCGGGACCGCGGCCATGTCTGCCATGGCAGTGGCAAACAACCTGTCCTCCGGCATCGGCGCCGCCATCGAGGGCGGCTACAGCGGCTCTGCCAACCTGCTCTCCAGCGTGCTGGTGGGCGAGCGGGACCGGCAGTCCTTAACAGACCTGCCCAGGACCATGATCCGCTCCATCAGCGGCCTGTACCTGGCTGCCTATGCCATCGTATTTTTCTTCGCCAAGCCTCTGGCCCTGCTCTTCGGTGCGGAGCCGGAATTCATCGAGGTATACGTGCTGGTCATCCGGCTGTTCAACCTCTGGTTTGTGACCAATATCTTTAAATCGCCCACCATCTGCATCTACCGGGCTCTGGGCATGGTAAAGACCGTCAGTGTCTTCTATGCCCTGAACACACTGGTGTTCCCGGTGGCGGCCTGCCTGCTGCTTTCCGGCAGCTTCGGCCTGGCGGCTCCCGTCAGCACCCCCTGGATTTCGGAGATCCTGCTGGTGGCAAGCTACATCGTCTATTACCGCATCCGGGAGGGGCGCATGCCCCGGTCTCTGGCCTACATCACCTCCATTCCGGAGGACCTGAGCGTGCCGGAGGAGGACTGCTTCGCGGCGGCTATTCAGACCGCGGAAGAGGCGGCGGCCGCGTCGGAAGCGGTGGTGGCCTTCTGCAAGTCCAAGGGACTTTCTTCCCGCACGGCCTATTACTGCGGTCTGTGTCTGGAGGAAATGGCGGTGGACACCGTCACCCACGGTTTTGCGGGCAGCAAGCCGGGTCAGTATACCATCGATCTGCGGCTCTGCTGCAAAGACGGCGGGGTTACCGTGCTGCTGCGGGACAACTGTCCCCACTTCGACCCCACGGAATGGCTGGCACTGTACGCACCCGAGGATCCTTCCCGGAGCATCGGCATTAAAATGGTGGCGCAGCTGGCCCAAAAAATGGATTATTCAAGTACACTTGGATTAAATGTATTAACGATAGAACTATAAATTTTGGAGGAAACAATGGAACTGATTAAAACTCTGGAAGAAAAGAAACTGACCATCGCTCTGTCCGGCAGACTGGACACCGTAACCGCACCCCAGCTGGATGCAGAACTGAGCGGCAATCTGGATGACGTTACCGAGCTGGTGCTGGATTTTGCAGACCTGGCTTACATTTCTTCCGCCGGACTGCGCGTTCTTCTTTCCGCACAGAAAGTGATGAACAAGCAGGGAACCCTGGTGGTAAAGAACGTCTGCGAAGAAATTCAGGAAGTTTTCAACATTACCGGATTCTCCGACATTCTGACCATCGAATAAAAAAGTATTTTCTTATGAACGCATATTTTAAACTTTGTATTGCCGCGCTTCTGCCTGCCGTAACGGCGGCAGCGGTCGGTATACTGGATCAAAAGGGTGTGTTCGGAAAATGGAATCCCAAGCTGAAGCAGCTGGCCATCGGCATTCTGTTCGGCGGTCTTGCCATACTCGGAACGGAGTGGGGCATTTCCGCAGGCGGCGCCCAGCTGAACTGCCGTGACGCGGCGGTACTGATTGCGGGACTGATGTTCGGTTCGCCTGCGGGTATTATTGCGGGCACCATCGGCGCGCTGGAGCGCTGGATTGCGGTGGCCTGGGGCGTCAGTGCCTTTACCAGAGTCGCCTGTACGGTCTCCACCTTTATTGCGGGGCTTTACGCAGGATTTCTGCGCCGGCACATGTTCGAGGACAAGCGGCCGGGCTGGATGCTGTCCCTGGCGGTGGGCGTGGTAATGGAGGTCTTCCATCTGACCATGGTGTTTATCACCAATATGTCCGACCCTACCCGGGCAATGGCGGCTGTCAAGGCCTGCGGCGTGCCCATGATTCTGGCCAACGGAATTTCCGTGATGCTGGCGGCCATGTTCGTCAGCCTCTTTTCCGGCGAGCGGGTTTTCCGGGAACTTTCCGACACCCGGGTTTCCACCACCATTCAGCGCTGGATGATGGTGGCGGTGGTCATTGCCTTCGCGGCAACCTCCTTCTTTATGTACGACCTGCAGACCCAGATCGCTTACAGCGACGCGGACCCCATGCAGGTGCGCAACATCGCGCTGTACGCCAACACCTTTATGGAAATTCTGGTGTTTGCCCTGCTGTTCGGTATGATCTACACCCTGATCAAACGGGTGGTGGTGAACCAGATTAAGGACGTGAACGCATCTCTGGAGAAAATTACCGCCGGAGACCTGAACGAAACCGTGGACGTACGCAGCAGCGAGGAGTTTGCGTCTCTTTCCGACGGCATCAATTCCACCGTAGACACCTTAAAGCATTACATCAGCGAGGCAGAGGAACGCATGGCCAAGGATCTGAAACTGGCTGCGGATATTCAGACCTCTGCGCTTCCCAAGGTGTTTAAACCGTCCAAAAAGCATCAGGACATGGATATTTACGCCCTGATGGATCCGGCCAAAGAAGTGGGCGGCGATTTCTACGACTTTTACATGAACCATTCCAATACCCTGCATTTCCTGGTGGCGGACGTTTCCGGCAAGGGTATTCCGGCCGCATTGTTCATGATGCGTGCCAAAACCGAGCTGAAGACCCTCACCGAGGCGGATATGCCCCTGTCGTCGGTGTTTACCCGGGGCAATAACGCCCTGTGCGACGGCAATGACGCAGGCATGTTCGTTACCGCCTGGCAGGGCAGTGTGGATCTGGTGACCGGCTTCGTGCGCTACGTGAACGCGGGTCACAATCCGCCGCTGGTAAAGCGTGCCGGCGGACAGTTTGAATATCTGCGCACCCGTCCCGGCTTTGTGCTGGGCGGCATGGAAGACGTCAAGTATAAATATCACGAAATGCAGCTGGAACCCGGCGACGTAATTTTCCTCTACACCGACGGGGTCACCGAAGCAACCAACGCGGACGTGGAACTTTTCGGCGAGGAGCGGCTGCAGAATGCCATCAATTCCGCAGGAGACGGCAGCATGGAAGATCTGTGCCGGTACGTGAAGGCGGAAGTGGATGCCTTCGTGGGAGATGCGCCCCAGTTCGATGACATCACCATGGTGGCGTTCCGCTACAAGGGCAGACCCAAGGCGCCCTCCATTCATTTTGATCATGCACAGCTGGCAGACATCGAGGCGATTACCGATTTCGCAGATGCAGAGCTGGAAAAGCTTGGTGCATCGCCGAAAACCGTCATTCAGATGAATATCGCCATCGACGAAATCTACAGCAATATCGTAAATCACGGTTACGCGGGCAAAACCGGACCGGCTACGGTGCAGGTGCTGCAGCGTCACGACCCCGAGGGCGTGGTTCTGCGCTTCATCGACGAAGGTGTTCCCTACAATCCGCTGACCCGGGAAGACCCGGACGTTACCCTGTCTGTGGAAGAGCGGGGCATCGGCGGTCTGGGCATCTACATGGTGAAAAAATCCATGGACGATATGCGCTACGAATACGCCAACGGACAAAATATTTTATCTATCATGAAATTAATTTAAAACTATGGAACTTTTAAGCAAACTCAGAAAAATTGAAAAAATCAGATTCTATGCAGGCCTGATTCTTGCGGGCCTGATCCTTTCCGTAATCTCCGGTCTGGCGCTTTTTATGCCCCACGGAGAATATCTGCCTGTGGAAGCAACCATCGTGGGTAAGGAACTGGACGGTACCGGCAGCGATGCGGGGTACAAGTTCTTCATCGACTACACCGCCGGCGGACAGACTTTCCGCAATGTGGAATTCTCTTCCTTCGACGACAAAACCGAAATCGGCGATAAAGTCACCATCGAATACGACTCCGAAAATCCCGCCAACATTCGCTCCGAAGGCGGAGCGGCCATCCCTTACGTGGTTCTTGCTGCAGGACTGGCGGCTCTTGGGTTCGGCGCAGCAAAGATTGGCGGCGCTTTAAAACAGCCCGCCGCAGAGCTGAACGAATTCAACCAGGTGGATTACAGCCGGGTCACTCCGGAACAGGCGGCTTCCGTCAACACCGAAGAGCCTTGGGAAAAATACTATTATCACTTTACCGGCAAGATGAACCAGAGCGCCGTTCTGGAAACCCAGGATGGACGCCGGGAGGTTTGCTATGCGGAACAGATGAAGATGACCGCACTCAAACCGTTTATCTACGAATTCCGCAGCCGCAGAACCCTGAAAAACGTTACCCGGGAAATCGGTCACACCGTGAGCGTTACTACCGGCAGCGTGGCAGGCTTCCGCATGCCCATTAAGAAGTCCTTTACCATCGACGGCGTGAACAACTGGGAGTATCTGGGTTCGCTGGGCTACAGTCTGGAAATGCAGATGCAGGGTCTGAAGCCCTGCTTCCGCGTGTATCGCTGGGGCGTTGAGGTAGCCAGCATCGAAACTGCCGGCACCGACATTTTGAAGGACGGAAAGGACAGCCTGGTAGGCAAGCTTCCGACCAACGGCCTGTTCAAGGTGGAATGTGCCCCCTCCGAAGCCGACGGCGTATTCCTGGTCTGCTTCTGCCTGGATCGGGCTCTGTTCCTGGCAGATTAAACTGCCGTATTTTTGAACCCTCAGCCTCGGCCAAACGAAGGTTTTTAGAGGCTCTTAGAAGAATAACTGTACATCGCCCTGCCGAAACTGTCGGCAGGGTGTTTTTGTGTCCGAAAACTCGTGCGCGGAATGCTTTTGTGCGCCGAAAGGCACTCCATTAGAGTCATCTTTGTGCGCCGAAAGGCACTCCGGGAGAGTCATCTTTGTGCAAGAAATGGAAATAAATGGTAATCTGTGGCTTTTTGTGCTATAATTTGCTTTGAAAATCTCATTTTTGTCCTTCGATTTTCAAATAATGTCATGGAATGGAATGAACGGCGGTTTTGTCATTGTTTTTTCCGTTTATCAATGACAATTTGGACGAAAACCGGAGTTTCGGACATTATTGAGAAAAAATAAGTAAAAAAAGGGGAGAAAACGATGGAAATATCGTCAGAATTGGGAAAAGTAATGACAGAATTGACCTTTCGTAAAAAAATTGTCATTAAACAGTTATCGCTCTGTCCGAAATGCGATCTGATGCGGTCATTCAACAACGGAAAACCTGCTGTTTTTGAGGTAACCCGTGATAATGCGGGAAAGCGGTTCCGGAAGACTATTACCCGTGACAGGGAAAGGCAGCTTGCTATCGCGAAAAAGGCTGCGCTGACAGCGGAACTGGAAAATCTGCAGGAAATAGAGCGGGCTATAGCCGGAATTTTGGAAACAGCGGAAGAAATCGGTGAAGTCGGGATGCAGCATTTTCTGCTTCGAAACTATGATTGGTTCAGCCCGGCAGAAATTGATGCGGTTTGTTTTGAAAATGCAATCACGGATGAGTGGGCCTCTGCGGAATACGAACAATCGGATTACCGAAGTGAGCAGCGAAGAATTGTTACCACCTCGGGCGTATATGTGCGGTCAAAGTCAGAAGCATTAATTGCTGAAACTCTGCAGAAATATCAAATTCCTTTTCGGTATGAGCAGCCGCTTTACGTTGGAAATACTTCGCTGATACCGGATTTCACCATTAAACGGTCGGACGGGAAATTTTTCTATTGGGAGCATGAGGGCTTGACCAATAACCGTCAGTATTTGGAACACCAGCGATGGAAGGAAGAAATCTACGCCGGCGTAGGTATCGTTCCATGGGACAATTTGATTGTGACCTACGACCGCCCGGACGGAAATATTGACCTCCGCATTGCCGAAGCCGAAATCTGCAGTAAGCTTCTCATATAAAAAGACCGGAAACTGCGTTACTCTTCTATGCTCAGACCGCAGTATTCGCAGCTGTTTCTTCTGCCCGGAAGAATGGTGGTGGGTGCACCGCAGTGGGGGCAGGTGACGGTCTTTTTTACCGGACTTCCGCTCTTGGCTGCCGGCGCGGCGCTTCCTTCCGTGCTGGAAAGGATTACCCGGCCGTCCGCGGAAAGCTTTGCTTCGATCATGCGGCAGCCGATCATGTCTGCCAGGTCGCTGCGCACCGAGATTTCATCCTTGCACACATACTTCGCGATATCCGAAATGTAGGTGGATTCGTAGGAAGAAAGATAATTCAGGTAGGGCTGATATTTGGTAATCTTGATGTTTCTCTGGTATCCCAGCCAGATCAGAATCAGAGAAATTCCGATATGAATCAGGGCGTCGCTGTAGTCGGAGCCGGCGATCAGGCTGCCGATGCCGCTCATGGAGAACAGGATGCCTCCCCCGATTTCCGCCAGAGTAATGGTCTTGTATCTGCGTCCCAGCAGGGTTTTATCCTCCTGCTGCGGGCGGGGCGGGGCATTGAACCCGCCCACGATATTGCCCCATTCATCCCGGGCGTTGGGCCGGATGCCGCCGGGATTGTACATGCGGTATTCTACCTGCTGCATGTTCTTTTCCTTGATTCGCTTGAACAGGAAAAAGAAACCCAGCGGATAAAAAACGATGAACCAGAATATGATTTTTCCCACAGAGGGGATGTTGTCTTTTTTCATGGTAAATACCCCCGAACAAATTTCTTTGCAGTTTTATTATAATACAAAATACGGATTTGCAAACCGTCAAAGTAAAGGTCTTAAATTGTTGTAACTACACAAAAAAATAACATAAAATTCGTTCAATATATGTGTTAAAACATTGAAAAAGATTGTTTTCTATGATATAATAATCTGCAAAAAATCAAAAATGGGGTTAAATTACAAAAAATAGGGGATATATAGGAGGATTTTTATACTTGGACAACAAAAATAAAAGACCGAGTGTTTTTTCAGTACTGTTGGTGTATCTTTTCGTTTTCGTTCTTCTGGTTCTGCTGGTGCAGACGATTTGGAACCCATCGAAACCCGAAATCGTCAGCATGGATTTCTCCCAGTTCGTGGACCATTTGTCCCGGGAGGACGTAACCAGTCTGAAGGTGGTTTCTTCCAACAGATGCTACACCGGTGAACTGAAAGACGGAACGCATTTTATCTGTTACGCGCCGACGGAATACGATATGGCGGCGGTTTCCGACAAATACATCGTACCGCAGTCTGCGGCAGGCACATTAAAGGTGGAGTCCACCAAGCCCAGCAACTGGGCGCTGTGGATCTCCATGATTCCGACCCTGATCCTGATCATTCTCATGTTCCTCTTCATGCGGAGCCTGGCAAGCGGCGGAAATAACAATACCATGAATTTCGGCAAGTCCCGGGCCAGAATGGTCAAGGACAAGCAGGTGACCTTTGCCGACGTGGCAGGTCTGGAAGAAGAAAAGGCAGAACTGGCGGAAATCGTGGATTTCCTCAAGAATCCGAAGAAATATACCGAACTGGGTGCCAGAATCCCCAAGGGCGTGCTGCTGGTAGGCCCTCCGGGAACCGGTAAAACTTTCATCTCCAAGGCTGTGGCCGGAGAAGCGGGCGTGCCCTTCTTCTCTATTTCCGGCTCCGACTTTGTGGAAATGTTCGTAGGCGTAGGCGCCAGCCGTGTAAGAGACCTGTTCTCCGACGCAAAGCACAATGCTCCCTGCATCGTCTTTATCGACGAAATCGATGCGGTGGGCAGAAGAAGAGGCGCCGGCATCGGCGGCGGCAACGACGAACGGGAGCAGACCTTAAACCAGCTGCTGGTGGAAATGGATGGATTCGATGTAAACGAAGGCATCATTATCCTGGCTGCCACCAACCGTCCGGACGTTCTGGACCCGGCCATTCTGCGTCCCGGCAGATTCGACCGTCAGGTAACCATCTCCGTGCCGGACGTAAAGGGCAGAGAAGACATCTTTAAGATTTACGCAAAGAACAAGCCCCTGGACGAATCCGTGGACCTGAGCGTCATGGCCAAGAGAACTCCGGGCTTTACCCCGGCGGATATCGAAAACACCATGAACGAGGCGGCACTGCTTACCGCACGCCGCAACGGCAGCATCATTCATATGGACGACCTGGAAGAGGCAATCACCCGGGTCATTGCGGGGCCGAAGAAGACCAGCCACGTAATCTCCGAAAAGGAAAGAAAACTGACTGCGTATCACGAAGCGGGTCACGCGGTAATCGACAGAAGCCTTCCGAACGCAGATCCGGTGCATCAGGTTACCATCCTGCCCAGAGGATCCGCCGGCGGATTTACCATGTCCCTGCCCACGGAAGACAAGTACTACGGTACCAAAAACGGTATGCTGGATGACATCGTGGGACTTCTGGGCGGAAGACTGGCGGAAGCCATCGCCCTGGACGATATTTCCACAGGTGCCAGCAACGACCTGGAGCGGGCTACCAAAATTGCGCACGACATGGTCACCAAATACGGCATGTCCGAAGCCATCGGTCCGGTAAATTATTCCGATGCCGATGAAGTGTTCCTGGGAAGAGACTTTACTTCCAAACAGAACTACTCCGAAGATCTGGCCTCCCGCATTGACAGGGAAGTGCGCCGCATTATGGATGAATCCTACGCCAGAGGCGAGGCCATTCTGAAGGAACATCGGGCCGAACTGGAGAGAGTAGCCAATGCGCTGCTGGAACTGGAAACACTGGATGCAGACGAATTCGAAGCCATCTACACCGGCACCAAGACCACGGCGCAGATTGCGGAAGAAAACGGTCTGGAGGCCGCAGCCCGCAAGCTCCGCGAAGACGAAGAAGCCAGAATCCGCGCAGAAAGAGAAGAAGCGGAGAAGAAGGCGGCAGCGGAAAACAATCCGATTACCGATGCGATTAAGTCCGGCAAACGTGTTGCCGTGATTGATAAGAAGGGGAATTTCGAAATTCTGAAGGAAATGTTCGGAGAAGAACTGAACGACAAGGACGAGGCCAAGAAGTCCGATCAGTTCCCGGAAGAAGCTTCGGAAGAGACAGAGCGCGCAGACGACGCAAAGGAGGATTAGGATGGCCGAGAATTTTTCCAACAGTTTTCTGGTAAACACCATATTTTACCTGCTGAACTTTGAAAAATACGCAAATTTCCAGGAGGCGGTAAGACAGGCTGCCATCAACAACAATTTCCAGATCGTGCTGTTCAGCAGCGACTTCAACACCATTTTCTCCGTGGAAACCCGCCATAATGCCAGTATCGAAGACGCCCTGCATGCCAGAGTGGATACCGGCGTGGACGGAGAAACCATGGGATCCCGGGTGGACGTCAACGGCGTCGTAACCTATTGGGGACCGGTGAGCATCGCAGAAGAACGCTACTACATGATGCTGGTGGACAACGAAAAGTCTTACTCCCAGGATGACATCGCCAAGCTGGCAGAGATTATCCAGCTGGCCATGGGTATGTGGAACTACGTTCCCAACCGGGACGCCACCGCGGAAATCATCCGTGCGGTGCGCCGGGGCAACCGGAGTCTGGTTTCCGCCCTGCTGGAAGAGCTGGGCATTCCGGAGAAGGACCTGGAAGGTGTGTTCTACATTCCGGGCATCAAAAGAGAAGATGCCATCAAGTGCTTTACCGAGTTCGAAGAAACCTACGGCCTGCGGCTGTTAAAGCTTTGCGAACAGGACGAAGTGGCAGGAATCATTCTGCATTCACCGGACCAGAAAATCTGCGAGTACGACGAATGGAACGGACTGACCCGTCAGCTGTACGCGCTGGGCGTTAAGAACGTATTTGCCATTCTCCACGCAGACGGTGTGGAAGGTCTGTGCAACGGTTTCCATCTTATCAACGAAACCCTGGGCCTGGTAAACTACATCTTCCCCAGAAAGCGTCTGTTCAGCAAATATGAGCTGGCCTTCGTGGGCAACTGCATTTCGGTATACATTACCGGCGGAAACAACAAGCGCAACTACCTGGATCTGGTAAAGCCTTTCCGCAGCGGAAACGACAAGAAGATCAAGGAACTGGAAGAAACTCTGGGCGTCTTTATGCTGGACGCCGGTCTTTCCACCGCAAGAGCCGCCCGCATCATGGGGGTGCACAGCAACACCGTGCAGTACCGGCTGAAGCGCATCCGTGAGATTCTGGGTCTGGATATTACCGCCACCACCATCGTGCCCGGCCTGATGATGGCCATGGCGCTCTTAAGATTGGAAAAGGATGCTCTGAATCACTAGAGCAGGAAAGAGAATAGATTACATATGTTATTAGCGATAGATGTAGGCAACACCAATATTGTTGCGGGACTTTTCAGCGGAAGGGAACTGAAGCAGTTCTGGCGCATGGAAACTTCCCTGCGCAAGTCAGCGGATGAATACGGTACCACGATTCGTCATCTGTTCCGGGTAGACGGCTATCTCTACGGGGACGTGGACGGCGTCATCATTTCCAGCGTGGTTCCCACCCTGAACTATACCCTGCAGCACATGTGCGAAAAGTATTTCGGCAAAGTACCGCTTTTCGTGGGACCGGAAATCAACACCGGTCTGAAGATTCTTTATGACGACCCGAAAGCACTGGGTGCGGACCGCATCGTAAATGCAGCGGCGGCGCAGGTGTACTATCCGGGCGCGGTCATTCTGATTGACTACGGCACCGCCACCACCTTCTGCGCGGTGAATTCCGCCCACGAATATCTGGGCGGCGTGATCGAGGCCGGCATCAAGATTTCTTCGGACGCCCTGTTCGAAAAGACCAGCAAGCTGCCGAAGATCGAGCTGATTACCCCGGAAAGAGTCATCGGCAGGAATACCGTGGAATGCATGCAGAGCGGAGCTCTGTTCTCCGCAGTGGGTGCCACCGAATATATCGTGGCCCGCATGAAGGCGGAAATGCACGAAGAGAAGGTGACGGTCATCGCCACCGGCGGCCTGTCCGACATGGTGGCTGCCAATTCCAAGTCCATCGACGTGGTGGACAAAATGCTCACATTAAAGGGACTGCTGGTATTATGGGAACTCAATTCCTAGGAATGGATTTACAAAGTCCCATGGTGCTGGC
>JAZUDB010000030.1:0-6835 GCA_045639385.1 Anaerovoracaceae bacterium
ACGGGAATCGGTTCTTCGGTCTCCGCAGAAACAAAGGCGGAAACGCTGAGAATCATCACGGCCGCAAGCAGCAGGGATATGGTTTTTCGGATTGTTTTCATAAATGTCATATCTTTCTTTCCAATAATAAATTCACGGGATAATCATATCACAAATCCCGGGAATATGCTAAAATACTATATTATGTTCAGCAAAAGATTATCCAAATGTATAACCATTGCGGCACTGCCGCTTTGTTTGATTTATCTGGAACTGGTTCTGGCCATCAAGACCGGTTTCGATTTTACGGTATACCGGACGCCCGGAATTCTTCTCAATTCCATCGGTTTCGGTCTGCTGTTCTGCTTCCTCGGCACCCGCTTCCGCTCCGGCAAGGTCAATAAGTGGATCTGCTTCGCCCTGGCGGAGATTCTGACCGTATTCTTTTTAATCGAATACTTCTCCAACGACGCCTACACCGCTTTCATGAGCATCGAATCCATCGTAACCGGCGCCGGCGGCGTGGTGGGAGAATTCGGCGACGTGGTAATAGATATCGTGAAAAAAGGCGTGGGAACCATCCTGCTCTTCCACGTTCCGGCGCTGCTGCTTCTGATTTTATGCTGCAGCAAAAAGTTCCGCATGAAGAAGACCTCCGGTCTTTCTCTTGGGATTCTGGTCTTTGCAGCCTTTTTCCTCAGCGCGGGAACTTCGGCCATTACCGCCACGGATCTGGCAAAGAACAAGTACACCTACGACTACGTTTTCGATGACGCGGTGCGCAATTTCGGCGTATCCAACGCCCTGTACCTGGACGTAAAATACATGATCACCGGCATTCCGGAAACCCCAAAAGATTACGCCGCAGCCGGCAATACCAAGGAAGAAACCGTGGACTACGGCAAGAACAAGCTGTCCATTGACTGGGACAAGGTAAGCAGCTCGGATTCCACCGTGCAGAGCCTCCTTACTTACCTGAACCAGACCCCGGCCAGCAACAAGAACGAATATACCGGCCTTCTGAAGGACAAAAACGTGGTTCTGTTCACCATCGAAAGCTTCAGCAAGGAACTGATCCGGGAGGATTACTTCCCCCTGCTCTACCGCATGGCAAACAAGGGCATCGTGGTGGAAGATTTCTATCATCCCTTCTGGGGCGGCAGCACCACCTCCGGCGAAGCGGCCATTCTGACGGGCTGCATTCCCATGGACGGTGCCAGCACCATACAGAAGACCATTAAAAACAATAACTGCTACACCCTGGCCAACATCCTGAATCAGGAGGGCTATACCAGCATCGCCTATCACAACGGGGATTTCGATTTCTATAACCGCAGCGTCACCCACCCGGCCCTGGGCTTTGCCAAATTCTACTCCTACGGCACGGGCATGGAAAAAGCCCTGCACGACACCTGGCCCCGCAGCGATCTGGAGATGTTCCAATTCATCACCGAGGACCTGAAGAAATACGACAAGTTCTGCGCCTACATTATGACCTTCTCCGGCCACGGCCTGTACAACTTTACCGGAAACGAGATTGCGGTAAAGAACAAGGAGGCGGTCAAGGATCTGACCTACGGCAAGCAGATCAACGGCTACTTTGCCTGCAGCCTGGACTTCGAATACGGTCTGGAACTTCTGGTAAAAGACCTGGAGGAACGGGGCGTGCTGGACGATACGGTCTTCGTTATGACCGCAGACCACTATGCCTACGCCCTGCAGAACGGTGACGCCTGGCACAACGACCGCAACTATCTGGAAGACCTGTTCGGCTACTATCCGGACACCCCCATGCGCCGGGACCACAACGCCCTGATCATCTGGAGTCCCTGCCTGGAAGAACGGGAAGAACCCATTACCGTCAGCGGGCCCTGCTATGCACCGGACATTCTGCCCACGGTACTGAACCTGATGGGCGCAGACTATGACTCCCGCTTCTATGCGGGCCGGGATATTCTTTCCGACACAGATCCTCTGGTCATCTGGGCCAACTCCAGCTGGCTGACGGAGGAAGGCTTCTACGACGCATCCACCGGTAAATTCACCCCGGCGGAGGGTCATGCGGCAAACCAGGAATACATTGAAAAAATCAAGGATATCGTAAGAAACAAGGTCAACTACTCCCGGAACTCCATCCGTACCGACCTGTTCAAATACATCGCACCCAACATACTGCCGACAGTGCACACGGAGGAATAAGATGAAATACGCATTCACCAACGGAATTCTGTTAGACGGCCGGAAGGACATGAAGCCCCAGACCGGCAAAACTATTTTAGTGGAAAACGGTAAAATCAGTGCCATCGCCGAAGGTTTTACCGACCTTTCCGGTTACGAAATCATCGACCTGGCGGGAAAATACATCATGCCGGGCCTGATCAACCTGCACGTACATATGCCCGCAGGCGGCAAGACTTCCATGAAGCAGAGCGACAATGCCAAGCTGGTACGCCTGGTAACCGCCACTGCCGCAGGCCGGGCCATCTTAAAGAAGGTCTGCGCAAACTTTGCAAAAACCGAACTGATGTCTGGCGTTACCACCTTGCGTTCCGTGGGCGGCGTGCTGGACGTTGACGCAAAAATCCGCGACGAAATCAACGCCGGAAAGCTGGACGGTCCCCGGATGCTGGCAGCCAACATGGCAGTATCCGTACCCGGCGGTCACATGGCCGGTTCCCTGGCCTACGAAGCCCACTCCGCAGAAGAAGCGGCGGAGCTGGTGCGCAAAATTGCCGCAACCAAGCCGGACCTGATCAAGCTGATGATCACCGGCGGCGTACTGGACGCCAAGAAAAAAGGCGAACCCGGCGAAATGAAGATGCCTCCGGAATACATCAAGGCTGCCTGCGAAGAAGCCCACAAGCTGGGTTATCCGGTGGCTGCCCACGTGGAAAGCCCCGAAGGCGTAAAAGCGGCCCTGGAAGGCGGCGTAGACACCATCGAGCACGGTGCAAGACTTACCGACGAACTGGTGGAGCTGTTCAAAAAGAACGGTTCCAAAATCGTAGCCACCATTTCCCCGGCCCTGCCCTTTGCCTTCTTTGACCAGGCTTCCACCGGTCTTTCCGAACTGGACGCCTACAACGGCAAGTTCCTTTACGAGGCAGAGCTGGACTGCTACAGAAAAGCCATGGAAGAAGGCATTCCTCTGGGCATCGGCACCGACGTGGGCTGCCCCTACGTGACCCACTACGACACCTGGCGCGAGCTGGCCTACTTCGTCAAGTATCTGGGAACCAGCCCGGAATTCGCCCTGTACACCGCAACCCTGGGCAACGCGCAGATTGCGGGCATCGACAGTGTTACCGGTTCCGTGGAACCCGGCAAGGACGCGGACCTGCTGATTACCGAAAAGAACCCGCTGGAAGACATGAAGGCCCTGGCCAACATCTCCATGGTCATGACCCGGGGCAGACTTTACAAACACCCCACCCTGAAGAAAAAGGCCAAGGTGGAAGCAGCATTAAACCCGCTGCTGTAAAAATCAAGAATCAAAAAGGAAAGTCCCCAAAGGACTTTCCTTTTTTGAGGGAATTCATATTGACACAGAATAAGACAAGTGTTATAAAAAAATAAAACAAAAACATTCAAGTGCCGGGGTTTTGGTCACAGAGACCTTCGGAGAATAGGGAATCGGGTGAAACACCCGAACGGTACCGCCACTGTAAGCGAAGAGGCTGCATACTTGATGAAAGTCGGTCACGGACATCGTCCGAAGGCTGTATGCATCCGATGAGGCGCAAGTCAGGAGACCTGCTTGAATGGGCTTTTACAGGCATCTTGCGGAATACAGGATGGCTCGTTTATTTTGTGCGCATAAAAACGGATGCGGCAGACTTTTCTGCTGCATCCGTTTTTTCTTTGTAAAAACATTGCGCTGCGCACACATATTACCGAACATCATGCCTCTTTAAAGCTTTGTTATGAATAAAGAGCTGACGGAAAAACCGAAGCTTTTGATGAATACAGTTTCGCTGTATGAAAAAAGCCCGATTCCTTTTCTGTCAGGGATCGGCGAAAACCCGTTTCCCGCATTTGTGCGTTCTTTATACATTTCATTCTTTAGGAGGTATATATGAAAGAAAAAACCATAAGAAAAGTTCTTTCAATGGTTCTGGCCTTAGCGATGATGTTTTCCTCTGTTCCTGCGGCATTCGCAGAGAGCGGAAGTCACATCAGCGTAAAGAATCAGGCTGCGATCGAACTTTCTCAGGGTGAACAGTTTGTTTTAACCCTGTCCCAGGTTTTTGCCGACGAAGATGGACACACCCTTTCGTACGCAGTAACAAACGATAAAGGAAATCAGTCTACTGCGAATTTGAAAAACGGTGTGTATTATTTTACTTCGCCGAATGCAGGAACCTATCAACCCACCATTACGGCAAGCTGCGGCAGCAGCAGTGCATCTATTACACTTAACATTACTGTCAAGACCGGTGAGATTAGTGATTACATGCAGTATAACTACAACGAAACCGAGGCAGACAGCGTTACAGTGTTCGTAACAATCTCCAGCGACGGCATTCCTATTTTAGGTCACGATTCCAACGAAACAGTTCTTTCTCACTTGGGAGTAACTGTTCCGTATTTTGACTTGGAATATTATGACCTCCAGGATTTCTACCGCTATGCAACCGACGGCGGCAGCGGCGGCTATACCGGAGACGAAGTCATTAAGCGCCCCACCGCTATGCATCTCTTTATTTACATGCTGGAGCGCTACTATCTGGGATATCCGGAAGAAGAATGCGGCACAGGTGTTCATAAGGACGAATTATTTGGTGACTGCCGCTATGACCAGGTTCGTAATTGCCTAGGAGAGCTTGCTTACGAGGCTTATGTAAGCCCGCTTTACTATACAGGCGGAGCCACAAGCACATATATGCAGAACTTCTGGGGTCACGATGAGAACCTGATGTACTATCGTAATCATCGTTATCCGCTGATGAGCCCGGGCTGGGGAGCCACCTCGGACTATATTCTGCTTTCCGATGGCGACGTTATCGATCTTGCCATGTTCACCAACTGGGGCTTCTATACGCACGGCGCCTTCCTCTGCACAGGTGTATCCGGAGGCACTCAGCCTGTTGAAACTCTTACAGTAACAAAGGGCGAAACCCTTCGGTTTACTTCTCTTAAATACGGTACGCAGTCCGTTTCCGACGGCGGCACGGATGATTTTGTTTCCACAAGCGAAGATATTAATTATGTTTGCTACGATCAGGATTGGAACGCTCTTACAGTTCAGCCGATCTACAATGCAGAAAACAACGAATATGTACTCGATACAAGCGAAATCGCAGCAGGACTCTACCATCTGATTGGCTTCGATCCGGGCATGGGCGGCGAAGATGCATGCATGGCACCGGCCACTTGCGAGCTTAGTGTTACTGAACATACTCATATTGATGAAAACGATGACGGCGTCTGCGACAGCTGCGGCGAAAAATTTAACCGCGCTCCCAGACTGAAGGAAGGCGTTACCGATGTTACCGCCCAGGTAGTTGTCGGTGAAGCTTACCTTCTGAAAGACCTTCAGTCCGGAAACATCTTCTACGATCCGGACGGAGACCCTCTTTATGTTGTTGCCTCCGGTGCAAACGGAGAAACAAGCACCAACTATTATTATCAGCGTTCGACAGACGGCGGACAGACCTGGAGCGAGGAACTTTTCTTTGCAGGCGCCCTCTTCGGCGCAAGCACCATTTCTCTGACAGAAACAGAAGTCGGAACCTATAACTACCGTTTCTACGCAAAGGACGGTAAGGGCGGAAATTCCGCAGATAACGATGTTTACTGGAATCTTACCCTGATTGTTGATGAAGCACAGAGCTTACAGTTCGAAACAACCTTCTTCATAGGACAGGATCAGAATTACAAAACCAACGGCAATAAGAACGCAGCAATCAAGGTTTATCCGAGTCTGGGTACAGATCCCGCAACCGGACACGCCATTGCTGACTACGACCACCCCGTAACACTCCTGGGCAGCGACTTTACAGCAGCCGAAGGAGCAAAAAACGGCTATATGGATGAGGCCGGCAAGTATAACCGCTTCTTCGCAAAGGTAAGCGGCGGCTGGTATGTAGTGGAAGGCTGGGGTTGGAACACAGAGACCAATGCTTACGATATCGATCTCGGCGGCATGCAGGTTAAAATTCCCGCAGACAGCAACGTAGACGGCGCAAGCAGCGGCGGAACAGACCTCTATTTCGGCATTGTAAGTGTTTATACAAACTCCAAGAAGTCCGACGGTACTACCTATTTCGGAGCAAGCGATTATACCGTTAAGCTTGTCTGCCCGCTTCTTCAGTGCACCGCAAGACCGGGAACTGCCTACAAGAGCGGAAATTATACTTATTATCCGCATATGGCATATCTCTCCGGAAATGCATGCCTGTACAACTACTATGTATATCCTACAGACACAGATACCTACATTTTCAACCAGGCTATAAACAAGGCAATCGCTGCCACAAACGCTGTAACCAACTTATTGCTCACAATCAACGAAGCAATTCAGCTTTCCGTTACCGTACCGGAAACAGCGGACTTCGGTCTGTACTTCCAGTACAACAACTTCAACACTTCCGAGCAGTCTCCGAAATCCGATTGGACAAGCAATGAAAACGGAACAAAGACAGCGGTTTATGCGGTTTCTAAGAGTAACAATAATTATTCCTGGCGTATGACCAATACCACCGGAACCTACGTAACCAAGGCCGGCTGGCTGCCTTCTCAGACTGCATCAAACAGCCTCAGCTTCAGCTTTGACGGAGCCTCTACCGATAAGAACAGCCACGACTTCAGCAAGCTTGGAAGTCGGAGGCCAAGCGGTCTTAGGAAGACAAGGCAT
>JAZUDB010000031.1:0-2118 GCA_045639385.1 Anaerovoracaceae bacterium
ATTGTCCCATCGAATACATGTGCAATCTCAAAATGTGTTACAACTTTACCGTAGCGTCCGTAAGAAAGCAGTGAACCTGATAATGCATAACGATTTTGATCGCCATCATAAACATCGTCATCATAGATGGAATTTGCGAACGAAGAAACAGCCCCAAACAATAAAACAATTACCAAAACAGAAATTAACGAAATAACTTTCTTATTCATTTTAAAAACTCCTTCCACACAATTATTAATATTTATAATATTATCACAATTTACTACATCAAACAATTAATATTTATAACTTACTACAAAGAAACTGCCGCAATACGGCTTCAGGATTGATAAGAAACAGGTTCTAAGCTATAATTTAAAATAAATTGGAGGAACAGCCTTGAACGACTATCAGAAATACATACGCAACTTTTCCATCATCGCCCACATCGACCACGGTAAGTCCACCCTGGCAGACCGTCTGATTGAACAGACAGGTACCGTTGCCCACCGGGACATGAAGGAACAGTTTCTGGACAACATGGATCTGGAGCGGGAGCGCGGCATTACCATTAAGCTGCAGACTACCCGCCTGGTTTACAATGCCAAGGACGGCAACGAATACATCTTTAATCTGATCGATACCCCGGGTCACGTGGACTTTAACTACGAAGTATCCCGCAGCCTTGCCGCTTGTGAAGGCGCCGTACTGGTGGTGGACTCCACCCAGGGCGTGGAAGCCCAGACCCTGGCCAACGTGTACCTGGCCCTGGATGAAGATCTGGAAATCTTACCGGTACTGAACAAAATCGATCTGCAGTCTTCCCATCCGGAAGAAGTAAAACAGGAAATCGAAGACGTCATCGGTCTTGACGCTTCCGATGCCCCCCTGATTTCCGCCAAGGAAGGCATCAACATCGACCAGGTGCTGGAAGCCATCGTGGAAAAGGTTCCCGCACCGGAAGGCGACCCGGATGCACCCCTTAAAGCCCTGATTTTCGACTCCTACTACGACAATTACAAGGGCGTGGTCATTTATACCAGAATCTTCGACGGCAGCGTGAAAACCGGCGATACCATCCTTTTGATGAACACCGGAAAGAAGTACGAAGTAACCGAAGTCGGGGTCAACGCACCCTATCAGACACCGGTGGCGGAACTTTCTGCCGGCTCCGTAGGATATATCTGCGCCAGCATCAAGCAGGTCAAGGACGCCCGGGTAGGCGACACCATTACCCTTGCGGACAACAAATGTGCAGAGAAGCTGCCGGGCTATAAGAAAGTGCAGTCCATGGTTTACTGCGGCATCTACCCCACCCCGGACGAAAAGTACGAAAACGTAAAGGACTGCCTGGAAAAGCTGCAGGTAAACGATGCGGCCCTGACCTTTGAGCCGGAAACCTCCCAGGCCCTTGGCTACGGCTTCCGCTGCGGATTTTTAGGTCTGCTGCACATGGAGATCATCGTGGAGCGTCTGGAACGGGAGTTCAATCTGGAGATCATCACCACCGCACCTTCCGTTATTTACAAAGTGGTCAATCACGACGGCAGCGAATACTTTATCGAAAATCCATCCAACCTGCCCGACCCCACCAAATTCGCCTATCTGGAAGAACCCATGGTAAAGGCTACCATTATGGTACCGAAGGATTACGTAGGTTCCATTATGGAGCTGTGCCAGAACCGGCGCGGCATTATGGAACACATGGAATACATCACCGCAGACCGGGTGGGCCTGCATTATATGCTGCCCCTGAACGAAGTAATCTACGATTTCTTCGATGCGCTGAAATCCAAAACCCGGGGCTACGGATCTCTGGACTACGAATTCGACCACTACGAACGCAGCAATCTGGTGAAGATGGACATTCTGCTGAACAAGGAAATCGTGGACGCCTTCTCCATGATTGTACACGAATCCGAAAGCTATGAACGGGGAAAGTTCGTCTGCGAAAAGCTGAAGGAAGTCATTCCCATGCATCAGTTCGAAGTACCCATCCAGGCTGCCATCGGCCAGAAAATCATCGCCAGAGAAACCGTACGGGCCTACCGCAAGGACGTTCTGGCCAAATGCTACGGCGGCGATATTTCCCGAAAGAAGAAGCTTTTGGAAAAGCAGAAGGAAGGAAAAAAGCGCATG
>JAZUDB010000032.1:0-6493 GCA_045639385.1 Anaerovoracaceae bacterium
AGTTCCTGATTGATCTCCGTGAAAAGTCGTGTGATCTTGTCGAACAAGCGGTACCTTGACTTTTCTGTTGCCTTCTTCCAGACCCAGGAGTACTTGTTCGCGTTCGCCTCGAATTTGGATCCGTCGATGTAAAGATGCTGCAGGTCGACGTGTTCCTTCTCGAATATCTTCTTGTTGATATCACAAAATATCTCTTCGATCGAATCGGAGAGGATTTCGTTGATGAAGTATCCGAAAGTTCGGTAAGAAGGGGTTCTGTGGTCCATGAGATACATGAACCTGAGATTGACGCGGCAGCTGTCCTCCAGCTCCCTGAGCGAGATGTAGCCGTTGCTCATGAATCCGAACAGGATTGTCTTCAGCATGCTGACCGGGTCGTACCTGAAGCGTCCCGTGAAGTGCTCGGGAACGTTCTTCAGATACTTCTCCAGGTTGATTTCCTCCATGAATCTGTCGAAAGTCAGCACCGGATCACAAATGTCCAGAAAATCAGAAACAAACAGTGGCATTATTGCCTGTTTTGCATTAGAATCTACATGTGTTATTTTTATTTTCACACTTTAATTTTAACACAAAAGAAGGACCTTGAGCTCTTACGAACTCTTGGTCCTCCTTTGTTTTTAGGGGTTGTTTTTTCACAGCCCCTTTTTTCTTGCTCTTCGGCCGCGGACGCAATATAATAAATTTATAAATTTACAATACGAATTCGGCGCGCGCTCCGGCCCGCGCGAAATCTTCACTTGCGAAATAAATACGGAGGTAAAAAATGGCGAAAATCACATCCAAGGAAAATTTCCTGAGACTCGTAAACGGTGAAATGCCGGCTTACGTGCCTTTCTACAGTATCATGGGTGACCCATATCTGGGCGACAATCCGGTTTCCGGCGCCCGCGTGTCCTTCTTTGAAGACACCCGCATGAAGGACGGCGGCAAGGATATGTGGGGCGTTCCTTACGCCATGGCATCCGAGGGCGTCCGCGCAGCCATGCCGGATACCCGCATCAATATTCTGGAAGACATCTCCGACTGGAGCAAGGTTCTGGTATTCCCCCAGGCCAAGGACGTGGATCTGGACGAAGCGTACCGCAAGACCCTGGAGCGGGTGGACCGCAGCCAGACCTGCCTTTCCTGCGGACCCAACCTGAGCCCCTTCCAGCAGCTGGTGGCACTGATGGGTTTTGAAGGCGGCCTGATGGCGCTTGCCGAGGACCCGGAAGAGGTCAAGGCCATGCTCAACGCCATGGTGGACCACATTATGCCTCACTACAAGGCACTGTTCGACAAGTTCCGTCCGGACTTCTGGAGCCTGGCGGACGATACCTGCTCCAAGCTGTCCCCGTTCTTCTCTCCGGAGGTATACGAAGACGTGTTCCTGCCCATCTACATGCGTCTGACCGAGCCGGCCCGGGAAAACGGCGTGCCGGTAATCTTCCACAACTGCGGCAACACCACACCGTTCCTGGAATACATGTATCAGTTCGGCGTACGCCTGACCGAGCCGTTCCAGGAGAGCAACGACATCATCGCCATGAAGAAGCAGTTCAAGGGCCGCATGGCCTTTGCCGGCTACTGGGGATGGGGTCAGCACATTCCGAAGAACTATCCGGATTTCGACGAAGAAGAGCTTCGCCAGGACATCCGCAACACCATCGATTACTGCTCCGAGGGCGGCGGCTATGCCTTTGCAGGCTTCCCCATCGGCGTGCCCGGCGACACCGCGGTAAAGCGTGCGTACAACATTATGCGTGACGAAGCTTACTGGTACGGCCGCAAGGTTTACGGTTATACCGAGGATTAGGCGCGTTGTGCCGAGGACTACGGTACGGCCGCAAGGTTTACGGTTATACCGAGGATTCGGCGCGATCATTCGGAGGATTCGGCGCGTTTGTGCCGAGGACTACGGTACGGCCGCAAAGTTTACGGTTATACCGAAGATTCGGTGCGTTTGTGCCGTATCGGGCTTCTGAAAAAACGAATAATGTCACGAACTCGAAAAATAACCTCATTTGTCATTAAAAGATCTCATTTTTAATGACAATTCTTTCGAAAAAAGTCTTTCCAGACATTATGACCCCCGAAAGATGCATTTTTGAGGGTTATTCTTCCGAAATTCGGGTAAAAATGAGGAAAATAATGACAAAATCGTCTGTTTTCATCAATTTTGACATTATGACCGGTATTTTCGGACTGCATACGGGAATTCGCCGGCTGTCTGAGGTATTTTGGCCTGTGCATACGGGAATTCGCGGGCTGCCAATCGGTATTTTGGCCTGTGTATGGGGACGGAACCGGTGACGGAGCAAAACAACGGGCTATCGCATAACTTTCTGCAGACAAAAAGACCTGCCTTCGGGCAGGTCTTTTGATGTTTTACGGTTCTTCCGGCGTTCCCGGATCTCCGGGCTGCTCCGGCTGGGGTTCCGTCGGCTGCTCCGGCGTTTCGGGGTCCGGATTTTCCGGCGTCTCGGGAGTTCCCGGCTCTGTCGGTTCTTCAGGTTCCTCCGGCGTTCCCGGCTCTTCCGGTTCGGTGGGCTTGTTTGGGTCAACCCAGGGCATGTAGTTCGGATCTTTCAGCCAGGGATTCTTCGGGTCTGTGTCGGTGGGGTCCCAGCCGCAGTCATCCGCGATTTTCTTCAGCTTGGTAGGCGTCAGGGGACCGGGGTTAGAATCTTCGTAAATCGTAACCCGGGTACCGGAATCGCAGTTGTCGAAAATCCACTTGGCCGCTTCCACGCTCAGCCGCACGCAGCCGTGAGATGCGGTTTTGCCCAGCTTGTTGTATTCCCCCGGCACCAGCGAGGAGGGGTCGTTCTTCTTGCTGTAGGGCACGGAGTGGAACAGGATATCGCCGCTGATGCGGGTGGCGTACTGACCGTACATGTTCTGGATCAGCGCCCGCCATCGGTACTGGTTGGTGGTGTAGAAGGTGCCCAGCGGGGTGTCTGCGCCGCCGCAGGAGCAGTAATCCGCCCGGACCGGCACGGTGTATTCGCCGGTTTTGGTATCCTTTTTGTACACGGTGACCACGTTTGCCTTGCGGTTCACCTTAATGACGTATTTTTTGTTGTATTCTTCTTCCTTGGGCTTGTCTGCCGGCTTGGTGTCTTCCTTTTTGGGATCCGTCTTGGAAGTGTCTCCGGCGCCGTCGGTGGTTTCGGTTCCCATGGGCTTTACCGGCTGGGGCGGAATTTCCGCGTCGGATTTGGGAATCACTTCGGTTCTGGTCTCGCCGCAAAGGGTGCAGGTGTAAAGCAGCTCGCCTTCCTCTTCGATGGTGGCATATTTGGTGACCGTTCCTTCGTCCCAGACGTGACTGCAGGGCTGGGGATCCGGCGTCGGGTCCGGCTGCGGGTCTTTTTTGCCGCAGGCACCCAGGCTGAAAATCATAACTGCCGCAAGAAGCAGGCATAATACTCTCTTTTTCTTCATTTTTACCCCCTGTTATTTTTTACAAAAAAACAATATGGTATAATCATTATATCATGGATACCATCAGAATAAAAATTGAAGATATTTCCGACAAGGCCGAGGGTATCGGCCGCATCGACGGAAAGGTTTGCTTCGTTCCCGGCACGCTGCCGGGCGAGGAGGCCGAAATTGTAATTACACAGGACAAAGGCAAATTCTATAAGGGCCGTCTGGCCGAAGACCGGGGACCCTCCTGCGGCGGGGCACCGCTGCTGCGCATGCCTTACCAAGAGCAGCTGGCCTGGAAGGAGCGGCACGTTGCGGACTGCCTGACCCGCCTGGCCAAGCTGGAAAACCCGAAAATCAACCCCATCGTGGGCATGAAAGAGCCTTATCATTACCGCAACAAGGGGGAGTTTAAAATCGGTGCCGGGCTTCCGTACTGCAATCCGGACTGCCGGGACTGTCCCATTCAGTCCGAAAAGGCCATGGAGGTGCTGGCCGACTACCGGCAGCATCCCCGCAAGAATGCGCAGGAACTGATCGTGCGCACTGCGGAGAACGGGGAATTTCTGGCCTACACCGTGCAGAAAAACGGCTTTGAACTGCTTTACAGCGGTGAAAAAATCCTGTACGACCACATCGGTCCCGTAAAGATCGAGGTGGATCCCTTCAGCTTCTACCAGGTGAACAGCATCCAGCGGGAAAAGCTCTACAGTATTGTAAAATCCTACGTGGACGAAGGGTCGTCCATGCTGGATCTCTACTGCGGCGCAGGCACCATCGGCCTTTACTGCGCGGACAAGTGCAGCAGGGTCATCGGCGTGGAGTCTGTGCACGAAGCCATTATTCAGGCCAACCGCAACGCCATTATCAATCACGTGGTCAACACCACGTTTATCGAAGGCAAGGCGGAAGAAGCTGTGGCCGAAAAGCTGCAGGGCGTGAAGGCCGACATCGTGGTGGTAGACCCGCCTCGGGCTGGCTGCAAGCAGTCGCTTTTAGAAACCGTGGCACAGATCGGACCGAAAAAGCTGGTCTACGTTTCCTGCGACCCGGCTACCCTGGGCCGCGATATCCGGATTTTAAGCGAATTGGGCTTTGCATTCGAAGAAGCCACCCCCGTGGACATGTTCCCCCACACCGTGCATGTGGAGACGGTGGTTCTTTTGTCAAAAAAGGATGAGTAAAGTATGTTTGTTAGAGTGCGAAAAAAGAACGCGGGATATTATAGGAGTATAGTATATGCTACGTTGGATATAGGCTGGTTTCTCCAATATATCGTTCTGAATCCCAATACGAACGAGTTTGATATCATTTCTTACCTTGATAAAACTGCGAAACCGGCAGAGCCGTTGGTTGAAATGATTCAACCCGATAATTCGGAATTTGTTACACGTTCAGGAGCGCATCTATTGAAGTTAAAACGATGCTGTAAGGATAAGGGTATTGCGCTTGACAATGTGGACACGATGTCTGGTTATTGCGATGTGTGTGATAATGTTGAATTTTTGTCGGATTTGTTAATGAATGGGTCTGTCCCGGCTGACAAATATCCAATAAAACGCCGTACAGTTTCGGACCAGTCAGACTGGAATTATATTTTGACGCAGAAAAATGCCGATGACTTCATGAAACTATTTGCCGGTTTTCACGATTCAACGATTGAGCAGATATCCTATACTGAGAAAAACGGATCATCGAATGTCAGCATCATATTTGACAACAGCGGATGGTATGGAATTGTGGAATTATGCTTTGAAGGTGTCCAGCTTATCAGAATTGTTCCTGCACCTGAAAATTATTCCAGAGAGATTTATTCTGCATCTTTGATTACATATAATGAAAGTGTTTTCTGGGCAGACGACGATCTGGAAGAGATGGATGATGATTATTCAGGAAGCTTTGTGAAAGCTTTGTGCCTGAAATGGCGAAAAATAGGTTGAGAAGTGTTTGTCAAACGGCGATATGTTCCCGTGTACTGTGAGGGTAGATTTGTTCCCGTGATGTGTCGACATTCGCGGCATCGTCTCGACCCACGTGGAGACGGTGGTTCTTTTGTCACGGTCTTAGGCTGAACATCTGGCAATATCGTTAATAGGAACAATTTATGATTGGAAAGGAAATAAAGGCTTGATTCAAACAGACAGATTGTGCATAAGTATCGCCTCTGATGAAGAAATACGTTCGCTTATAGAAAAGCAAACAGACGAAGGCATGAAAGCAGCTTACGGAGAAATGCTTTCCGGGTGCATGGCACATCCGGAACAGCGTGAATGGTATGCGGTGTGGTTCATCCGATTGAATTCCGGAGAAGCAATCGGTGAGTATTGTTTTAAAGGGTTGTCAGATGGCTGTGTGGAAATTGGTTATGGTCTTCTGCCGAAATATTGGGGTAAGGGCTATGCGACGGAGGCGGTCATTGCTGCGGTAGAATGGGCTTTGCGCCAGCCCGGTGTCATGCGGATTGAGGCAGAAACAGAACCGGATAATACTGCATCTCAAAGAGTGCTTGAGAAATCAGGTTTTGTACCAACCGGAACAAATGGGGAAGAGGGGCCTAGATTTGTTTGGAAAGGACATAATTGAATTAAAGATAAAAAGAGAGAAGAATGAACATACAGCCATGTGAAGAACATTACAGAATATATGAAGATTTTGTAAGAGATTTAAGACATGATGACAGATATCCATTTATAAAGAATGTTAATGATTATAATGGAGAATCTGTAATTAAATTATGTCCATCGCAGCATCAATGCGATACCGCATATCAGCAAAAAAAGATTACAGACAGCTTTTGTGATTTTCTTTTAAAGGAAACATATCCCATTGTTGAAATGCAGGTGTGTACTATTGCAAATCAAAATATTTTTGACGCAATATGTAATCAACACAACTTGGAGTCATTAAGAATTAAATGCTTCAAAGGTAAAGATATTTCAAGTATTAGAGAACTGACGAATCTAAAGAAATTGTTCATTGAAAGCGGCACAGCCATAGAAGATATTTCTTCTTTGGCTGATTTGAAACAACTTGAAGTCTTAATATTAGGCGAGACAAAAAAGATATATGACTATTCATG
>JAZUDB010000033.1:0-14061 GCA_045639385.1 Anaerovoracaceae bacterium
GCTTCAAATGCGTTCTTGGAAACACGGATACGGATCTGTTCTCTCTGACCTGTGTGATAAACTGCTTCGAGGCAGTTGATCCAGGAGTGGAACTTTCTTTCGATTACGGATTCGAAGTCAGGCTGCATGTTCTTTCCTGCAACTTCTGCGATGTAGGACATCTGAACGGTGGAGCCAAGTGCGAATTCGTCGAAGTCCGGTCCGATAACTTCGATCTTGTGATCTTCGATGGAGTGAGCGTCAGCCATAGTAACGAGCTCGAAGGAGTCGGACTTGGATCCGTAAACTTCGAACTGCATGTCCGGACGACGAATGATTTCGCCTTCGAAGGAAGAGTTGAATGCGATCGGAATATCCATTTCTGTAATCTTGAGCTTGATGTCTCTTGCTTCCAGAGATGTTTCGATCCAATCCTTGGTGTTCGGGTTGAGGATTAAGCTCTTCGGAATCTTGAAGTTGGGTTCGTCTGCGTTGGAAACTACCGGGAATCCGAGGCAGATAGCGCCAGCACCGAAACCTACAGTCTTGTCCCATACCGGATCAAATGCGTTAACAAATGCACGAATTCTGTCGAATGTGTAGTTGTTCATTGCCCAGTAATCCATCGGCTGTACGTTACCGAAAATCATAGCTGCTCTCATTACGAGGGAGATGATGTGGGAAATCTGCATTACGTCCGGTCCGACATCTACGATACGAACATCGAAGCTGCACTGAACGCCCTGGCTCTTAACCTGTTCGATGATTCCGCCGATCAGGAATACGAAAATACCCTTTGCCTGGTAGCTCTTAACGAGTTCCTTAGCTTCTTCTGCGGTGGGAGCCGGTCCTACGATTACTACGAATCCCGGGATATCACCTGTAACAAGCGGAACACCCAGTGTTCTTACTTCTGCGTCGGACATATGTCCGTGATATTCGCCTGCGAACGGTTCGTCATTTTCCAGGTATCTGCATACTTCGTATGCTTCGCCTGCCATGCATGTTGCAAGACCGGAGGAGAATACGCTGTCGACTCTCTTTTCACGAGTCATCATATCCTTGATCGGTCCGTCAAGAGCCTGCTTAACGTCAGCAAGTGTCTTTACTTTGATTCCAGTGTACTGGAGAATGGTTGCACAGTTGTAACCTGTGTTCGGGAACTGTGCTACGTGGTCTGCGCCGAACTTTGCGATAGCTTCGTCTACAGCTTTAACAGCTTCGGCATAAATCTCGTCATTACCACGAAATACTGTTTGAATTAAGTCCCTCAATTGGTCCTCCTATCTAGTTTCCGCTTTTCGCGGTTTCTTCAATCTTTTTCTTGATGTTTCGAATTTCTTCTACTGCATCGTCAGCAATATCATATGGTGAAGCAGCTTTACGGTCTGCATCTGCAACCTTGCCGGAATAATGAATCATTCCCAAAAGGTCTTCTGCCGGGATCTGGCTCTTAACAAAGTCTTCATCCGCAGCATCTCTTACCTTGTTTGCAACGACGAACACCTGGTGAATTCCCAGGTCTGCAGCAAGTCTCTTTACGCTGTGATAGGTCTGAACGCTTCTGGCGCCCGGTTCAATCACTACGATGAATGCGTCTACCCAGTCGGTGGTTCCTCTTGCAAGATGCTCAAGGCCTGCCTCCATATCCATGATAACAACCTCGTCCCGCGCTACGATCAGATGAGAGAGGATTCTCTTCAAGATTACGTGCTCCGGGCACACACAGCCGGATCCTCCGGCTTTTACGGTTCCCAGGATCATCAGCTTTACGCCGTTGATTTCGCTGGAGAGCTTATCGGGAAGATCATCGACCTTCGGGTTCAGACTGAAAAACTTGTTGTATTCGTCTGCATGGGTACGCTCCTTGATGAGCTCTTTCATTTCCGTGATCGGAGTAATCTTTGCAAGATCCTCTTCGGAAAATCCCAGAGCCAGTCCCAGGTTTGCATCCGGATCTACGTCGGCACAAAGTACCTTTTTTCCTTCTGCGGCGTACATTCTGGCAAGAACTGCGCTGAAAGTTGTTTTGCCAACTCCGCCTTTTCCGGTTACTGCTATCTTCATGATTAGATGCCTAAAGCTTCACGCTTTGCTTCGATGCCGGCGATCATCTTCTGAACCAGGGTTTCCGGGTTGGTGTCGATGATGTATCCTGCGCCGAGCCAATCTGTGGTTCCCTGAGTGATGAGGTTCATCATTTCGGAAGAACCGCCTACCAGCGGATCAATTCCGAGGTATGTGTCGATACCGGTTGCAACTACATAGTTAGCAATGGATACAGCCTTTTCGGACATCCATTCCGGTGCGCATCCGATAGCCGGGAGCTGGGTTGTTTCGATTCCCCAATCCTTGGCAATACCGGTTACGAGGAGCATCATTCTGGAAATATCTACGCAGGAACCCATGTGGAGTACCGGCGGGATGTCTGCCAGTTCGCAAACTCTTCTGAGTCCGTTACCGCAGAGTTTCTTTGCTTCCTTATCGAGGAGACCGGCCTTAGCTGCAGCCTGTGCGGAGCATCCGGTTGCAACGATGATGATGTCGTTCTTGATGAGTTCCTTCATCAGTTCGATGTGGGAGTAGTCCGGGCGAACCTTCGGGTTGTTGCAGCCTACCATAGCTACTGCACCGCGGAGAACACCGGACTTAACGCACTCGATGAGCGGCTTGTAGGTTCCGATTTCGTCTACATGGCTGTTGGTAACTGTGTCCAGTCTGGAAATGATACCTTCGCAGGAGTATCCGACATAGCACTTATTTCTGTTTTCCGGGATGAAGATCTTAGCTTCGTCTCTGTTTGCGAAGTTTTCGCAAGCGGACATGAGAATCTTCTTTGCAACTTCACCGGCATTCTCGGATGTGAGTTCAAGATATTCGGAGAACGGAATTCTTGCAATCGGAGATGTGGTGTAGAACTTGGTGTGGAAGCATTCGGAGAGCGGTCCGATGTTCGGGAAGATGCACTGTACGTCTACGCAGATTGCTTCTACGCAGCCGGTGAGGAGTGCGTTTTCCTGCTGGAGGAAGTTTCCAGCCATCTTGATTCCGTGTCTCATTGCGATTTCGTTAGCTGTGCAGCACATACCAACGATGTTGATTCCCTTTGCGCCGAAGGACTTTGCATAGTTCTGCATTTCCTTGGTTTCTGCAATGGTTACGATCATTTCGGATACCGCCGGATCGTGTCCGTGGCAAACGATGTTGACCATGTCCTTTTCGATGCATCCGAGTCCGCCTTCGGTTTCTGCCGGCATCGGTGTACCATAAAGGATATCTGTGAATTCTGTACCGGCCATAGAACCGCCCCAGCCATCGGCCAGACCTGTTCTGAGTGCCTGCTTAACAAGTGCTTCCGGATCAGCTGTGCAGCCCATGTGTGTCATGTGCATTGCTGTAACAACTTCTCTGTCAACTGCTCTCGGCATAATTCCGAGTTCTGTCCACTTGTCTTTTCTTTCCTGAGTGGCTCTGTCTGTCCACTTCTGGAATCCGTTGATCTTTCCGTATTCGTTCAGACCTGCTTCTGCAACGTCGTGTGCTACGTCGTAGAGATCTCTTCCTTCTGTTTCGATTCCCCATTCCTTAGCAAGCTTGAAGAGCTTTGCGGTATCGGTTACATGATACCAGCCGTCTTCGGTTGCATCGTAGAGCTTCCATACGCATTCACGACCGTGGTCGGAGTGTGCGGAAGCACCGCCGGCTGCCATACGCAGATAGTTTCTTCCTGCGATTGTTGCAGCTGTAGCACCGCAGATTCCCTTGGGAGCCTTCGGTGAGATACGGCAAGGACCCATGGAGCAGATACGGCAGCAAACACCCTTTTCACCGAAACCGCAGTGCGGTGTCTGGTTTGCTACACGATCCTGCCAAGTGTCGATACCAACCTGTACTGCCGTTTCGTGAAGTCTGTTAGTATCAGCTTCGAACTGTTCAACGGTAGTCATTTTGAATTCTTCACTCATAATTGTACATTCCTCCGTGAATTAATTACTGCCCTGAACCCATCGGATTGTGAGAACAGAGCTATTTATTTCAGGGCAGAGATATCCCCCACCCCGGATAGATACCTATATTAAACCACACTTTAATGCAAAATATAAGTACATTCTTGTTACAAGTATGTAACTTTTTGTTGCACTAAACGCAAATTCCCGATAAAATAGCTCTGGGGAGGATTTCAGCATGGAAATCAAGCAGTTAAAGACCTTTCTGGCTGTTGCTGACGCCAGAAGTTTTCTGAAGGCAGCGGACTCGCTGTTCGTTACAAGGCAGGCAATTTCAAAGACCATCGACCAATTGGAGGATGAGCTGGGCATCGAACTTTTCTTCCGGAATCAAAAAGGCGCCATGATGACGCCGGCGGGAATTTATTTCTACCCGAGAGCAGCCTCCGTCGTGGCGGAATTCGACAAGCTGAAAACGGACACCATGTCCATGAAGCACTCTTATCGCCCGAAAATCAACGTTTGTATGTCCATTGGCATCTACGAGCATTATGCAACGGAAATTTACAATTACCGGGTGGAACACAGCAACGAAATGCAGGTGTCCCTGCGCTGCTGTCTGGAGGCAGACTCCGCCACGGTTCTGGCCGACCGACGGGCCGACGCAATTCTGTCCTTTACCCCGCCCTCCCAGAGCATGGCGAACACCGTAAAGGTACTGGATTCCAAGATTGTATTTCTGGTATCAAAAAAATCCGCCGCGGCAGACCGGGAAGTGGGCATATCCCAGCTTCCCAAGCTCCTGTACAACGGCGGAACCGAAAAAGCCATATGGTGGGACGAAGCCCCATCCAAAAATGATATTATTTCCAGCGATCTGAGCTATCTGTTCTCGCTGCTGCAGAACGGTTACGGAATTCTGCCCATTCCGGAGATTTCGGTGCCGGACTACCTGGACTTTACCATGACACTGCCGGCCTACCCGCCCCAGAAGCCCCGGAGCATCTATTATTCCACGCTCCAGCCGGACCACTACAACGCCCTGTCCTACACCCTGATGGATGTTATGTATCAGGAAGTAATTTCGACAGATTCTCGTCGATAAACCGGTAATAATCCGTATTGAGTATCTTGGTGGAGATACTCATTTTATTTTTCACCAGCGCCACCATGTAATCCAGGTATCCCTGCTGCAGCTGGCTTTCGTCCACAAAGTAGGTAATATTGTTCTTGGTCTTGGTGGTATCCAGCATCATCTTGTCGCAGATAAAGCTTTCATCCGTAAGCATGGCCACGTGGGTGCCCGTGGAAAGCGCATCCGTTCCCACCATCAGACGGGAATCGTAAGGAATGCCCATCAGGTTGTAAACGGTGGGCAGAATATCGATATTGCAGCAGTAATTGTCGCAGATAATGGGTTCCGTCATGCCGCCGTTCCAGCAGATGAAGGAGTTGTGATACTTGTCGAAATGGTTTTCCAGCGGTCTGCCCAGAAGTTCCGCATACTGTTTTTCCGTCAAGCCGTAAGGATAGTGGTCTCCGGTAAGCACGATGACGGTGCGCTCGGAGATACCGGCTGCCGCCAGATCATCCAGAAGCTTTTCCATAGCCAGTTCCAGTTCCAGATTGCAGGCAATATAAGCCCGAACGGTTTCGGAATACGGAAGGTCTTTTACCTCCGCCTTGTGCTTGCTGGCCATGGGGTTATCCCCGTTGAAGGTATACTGATAGTGACCGGAGAAAGTCATAAAATAGGACATAAAGGGTTCGCCGCCCTCCTGAATCACCGGCCAGGCCTGCTCCACCATTTCCAGGTCGGAATTGATCCAGTTGGAAGTGAATTTCATTCCTCTTCCGCCGGTGTAGTCGCTGCCCATAAAGTACATATCATAGCCCATGTTGGCATGGGTCTGGGTTCTTTCGAAATAGGAGCCCTTATAGTTGTGGAAGCCGAAGGTGGTATAGTTCTGATTTAAAGACTTGAACATATTGCCCGGGCAATACGGCAGATAGTTCTTTTCGGACTTCATAAAGCTGCTGTCCCACTTATCGCGGGACATATCCGGGAACATACCCATGTTCAGGGAGTATTCCGCATTGGTGGTTACGTTCTGGAACGAGGTGTAATAGTTGTTGAAAATAATTCCCTCGTGGGTCAGCTTATACAGCGCCGGGAACATGTCCTTGGTGTTGTCGTTTATCAGCGCAGGGCTGTAGGATTCGGCACAGATCATGATCAGGTTGTAGCCTTCGAACATGCCGGTGTATTCGTTTCTGTTGGTACCCTTGGCCGAAGCAAAGTACTCGTTCAGCGCAATGGTATCTTTTCTGGTGCTCGAGCTCTTAATCTGATCTGCTGCAGCAGCCAGTGCATCCGTATTCAGGTTATAGACCCAGTTGGGCGAACGGTCGACCACTTCCGGTTCCGGTTCCACGGGATCGTCGATATCACTGATTTCGGGACCTTCTCCGGATCCGAACATCATGCTCTGAAACTCCAGACGGAAGGTGGTTGCGGAGCCGAAGCAGTTGACGCTCTGTTCGGTCTGGGTATTGCTGCCGTGATAGAAATCGTACACGGTGTAATAACCGGTGCCGCCCAGGCGCATCACCAGAAGAATGGCAATAAAGAAAACCCCGGCGGAAGCGCCCAGGAAGAGCGACTTCCAGGTTTTTCTGTTTTTAAAGGTTTTCGGTGATTTTTTGCAGAAGAAAACGGCGGCAATCAAAGGCAGTGCCAGCAGCAGAAGCGTCAGAAAATTGCTCCGGATGCAGGACAGGGTTTCCCGCCAGAAATTTGTAATGGCTCCCCCGCCCAGCTGAACGGAAGAGAAGGAATAATAGGATCCGAAGACCCGGTAGTATACCAGCTGGGATGCGTAAAATACGAACATCACCGCAGAGGCAGCCACAAGGAAACCCTTATTGACCGCTTTGCCCACCAGTCTGGTGAGAATTGTCAGAACCAGAGCTCTGACAAAGGAAAAACCAAGGATATAGAATGCGTATTGACCGAACAGGCCGTCATAGGCCACCACATGAAGAGTACCTTCCCAAATCAGCATGGAAAGCATCCAGAACACAAACACCGCAATAGGCGGCAGTTTGATACCGGACTTTTTCTTCTTTGCTTTACTTCGCAATTTATTTTACCTCTTAAAATAGTTTTCTGTATATTCCTCTGAGGACAAACCGGTCTTCGCCGAAAGGTGCTTCCGACTTCTCGGCAAGAAGGAATTTATCGCTCGTATATACGTAATCGTAAAAGTCGCTGTTCAGAATTTTCTTGGTAATGGAAAGACGGTTGGTTGCAAGGTTCTTCATTCTCGCAATGTAGCTTTCCTTGGCGGATTCGCTCAGGTTCACCCCTTCGTTGAAGGTAAACTTCTGATTGAAGGAATTGTAGGATCCCATGTCGGACTTCCAGCAGCGGGAAGAGAAGACCACCAGACCTTCGGAATCCGAATTGATATCGGTTCCGCCCAGAACCCGGGAATCGTACTCCACACCCAGCAGGTTCAGCACAGTGGGAAGCAGGTCTACCTGACAGCAGACCTTATTGACTTCCACAGGCTGCTCCATGGCGGCAGACCAGATGATGCAGGCACTGTGGTAGACTTCGAAGTTAATGTTTCTTTCGTTGATGTTTTCCAGGGCATTGCCTTCCGCAAACTCCTGACCGGCCAGTTCTTCCAGCTCGGAGGGGTTGAAGTAAGGAATATGGTCCGGCGAAGCAACGATCAGCGTATTTTCCAGCTTGCCGGCAGCTTCCAGCTGCGCCAGCAGTGTGGAGAATGCCTTATCCACTTCCATGCAGGAGGGCAGATAGGCATTGGTATTGTCGCTGTAACCGCTGTCCTTTAAGGCATCCTTGTAGGGTGTTGCCATCCAGTTCCAGCTGTAAGGCATGTGGCCGGAAATGGTCATATAGTAAACGTTAAAGGGCTCCGTGTTATCTATGTAGTACTTGGTGGTATGCTCCATCATAAAGGAGTCCCGCTGAGGCCAGCGGAGCTTACCTTCGTTCACGTCCTTGGAACCTTCCCAATCTATGCAATGGTCGTTGTTTGGCTTATAATTGCCGTTATAATCGATATAATACCAGTCGTATCCCAGATTTTCATGGGATGCTTCCCGGCCGTACATATCTCCGTTGTTGTGGAAACCATAGCTGATGTAGCCGTAATCGTCCAGAATGGAAGCCAGAGAGAAATAAGTGTTGGTTTTCTTTACACCGGTTTCCCGCATGGTAATTCTGTTGTTTTCCGGATACAGACCCAGCAGATTCTGGCATTCGCCGCCGGAGGTGCTGGTATAATGCAGCGCGGTGTAGAAGTTCTTGCAGTAGAAGCCTTCGTGCACCAGCTTGTAGATCGTAGGTGTATACTTCTCGGAAATCGCATAGCCCGAGAAGCCTTCCAGAGACAGGAAAATTACGTTGTAATCCTTGAATTTTCCGGTCCATTCGTTTTTGCTGGTTCCCTTAATGGAACCGAAGTACTGGGCCAGAGACTTAATGTCCGAATTGGAGGATGCATTCTGCACCGCCGCCCAGTCGATGCCGATGATATTTTTAGAAATGTCGATTTCCGGTTCTTCCGGCACGTCCGGATCATCAATTACCGGTTCCTCGCCCTTCTGCTCCCGGCCCAGAATGGTATACTTTACGTCCAGCCGGAGCATGGTCTTCAGACCCAGCATTTCCACCTGGCTGTCGTAGTCACCGGTGGAGTAATACAGATTCTTCGGATTGACGTCACTGTGCCAGGGAATAATATTTACGAAAATAATGCCCAGAAGCTGGGTGATAATTGCCAGAATCAGAGACAGAATCAGAATGGTCTTCCGCTTATACCCCTTCGGCTTTCCGCCCCGGTTGAAGAAAAGAATCAGCAGCAGTGCGGGAGCAAAGAACAGAAGAATCCACCCGAAGGTTTTGAAAACAGTGGATACCACTGCGGAGAAATAGTCACTCAGCTTATTTTCCGCAGCGGTACCTAAAATTGAGAACGGATAAAAGGTGGCGAGGATTTTTTTTGCCTCAAACTCGATGACGTAAAACAGCGTAACCACCGCAGACGTCCAGGCGATAATTCTCCCCCCTGTTTTATACTTGAACAAAGAAATGACTGCCGTAAGCACGGCACCGAAAGAAATATCAAAAAGAACCCAAACGATGGCATACTTCAGTTCGAGTTTCAGGGCCAGATGCAGAATCAGTTCCGCCCAGATGACCACTGCGGGCAGGGCAAACAGATCCAAAGCCAGGTTTGATTTGATTTTTGTTTTTTTCTTTCTGCTCATAATATGCTTGTTATACTACTTGAATGTGTAAATCAGATGAAGATGACTACTTGTCGATGTGAACGTCCAGCTGCGGATACGGAATGGTAACGCCGGCTTCCTTGAGTGCGTCCTTCATCTTGTCCTGCAGACCGAAGTATACGTCCCAGTAATCTGCAGCGCTGCAGTATACACGGAAGTACATGGTTACAGAGCTTCCTGCAAATTCGCCTACCATGCATTCCGGGGCCGGGGCGGTAAGAACCTTGGCGTTGCTTTCTGCAAGAGCAATAAGTGTCTTCTTAACCAGATTGATATCGGAGCCGTAAGCAACACCGATCTGCATATCCACTCTGCGGAGACCGGACTTGCTGTAGTTGGTAATGGTGCTGTTCATTAAAGCGCCGTTGGGGATCAGAGCTGTCTTGGAATCCGGTGTAATTACCGTGGTCTGCAGAAGATCGATCTTCTGAACGGTACCGGCGGTGCCGCAGCCTTCGATAAAGTCTCCCTGTTCAAAGGGGGAAGAAACCATCAGCAGAATTCCGCCTGCCAGATTGGACAGAGAATCCTTCAGGGCAAGAGCAATGGCTGCACCTGCAGCTGCCAGCAGTGTCAGGAAGGAAGACGGATTAACGCCCACCTGTTCCAGTGCGGCAAGAAGAATAACGATCCAGAGAAGAATCTTAACGACTTTTTCAACAAAACCGACGACCAGCTTGTTGATTTTCTGGGACTTATTCAGCACTTTGTCCAGAACCTTCATGATTCCCTTTACTACAAAGAATCCAACAAAGATGATCAGCAGTGCGTAAAGAACGGGAAGCAAAACAACCCAAGATAAGTTTTTAAACATAATTTTATGTTCTCCTTTCACATACATCTAATTATTTTACCACAAAAAAAGGCCGTCTTAAATGAAAGACCGGCCCTTTTTTCTTAATTTTTTATGAAGATTTATGAAAGGATATACAAAGCGCTGGAAAAGATTGAATTCATTCCGCTCTGTTATCTGATTAACTTCCGTTTATCCAAAATATCCAAAGGACAAAAAGCCTGCACTTGCGCTATCGCTTCCGGGCTGTATTCTACTTGAAATTCTTTTCTGAGACCCCGAATTTTGAAATACAGAGAATTTGAAGCAGTGTTAAATGTAAAACATATGGCAGTACAGCAGTTTCGATTTGTTGGTGTTACGCCTCTTGGATTTTTCAGGCTCACTTCTAAAACAGTGTCCCAAGGGTAAAAACGCTCTTTGAATCCAAATTTCTTACGAAAAATCCCTTTTTCCGTAAATCTATATCGAACACTGTACTCTATATACAAATAAAATGGAAGAACGAATAAAAACAGACAACCCAAAACCAAAAACCGATACAATCCGTCATCTAACGTATCTGTTTTCATGACGGTAATCACAACAGCATCAAGCCCCCAAAACATAAACCCAAAAAAGTTTACCTCCGTCTTTACCCCAGGATAATTAATACCACCGAAAATCATGAAATATTGCGAAATTGTATTTTTCTTTTCTCGGGCTTTTCTTTTGTCAACAAACATTTTCTCTACGTTTTCTTCCTCACAAAAATACTAATATATTACTTTTGTTTGCAGTGTAACGCCCCATTCCTCCAATTTCCGCAAAAACTCTTCTTCACTCACGTCAACAGCACAACGCATAGTCTTGGGAATATCATCGTTAAAATAAACGTATACATCACCCCAAACCTTCCCTGTAAACCAGGTTACATTATATTTTGGCGGGAGAGCCCTTAGCTCCCCCTTTTCCTGCAAACTAAACCGTGCACATCTATGGTACATCAATCCGCCTGCGACATACTTATTCGTACACAACAGCTGTTTTTCTCTAAAATCTTCCCAGAGGATTCTCTTTTTACGATTGAGCATCTGTATCGTTACCCCTGCGGAATCAAAAGTATACGTGGCACTTGACTGAATGCATTGCCATACAACCATGAGGAATATCGGACTAAATATTACCAACGAGCGTGGATCGAATTTTTCCATGTTAACCAATATTAGTACAGCCAACCCCGCCAAAAGTTCTACAATGATTGGCCATTTGCCGTATGATTCTATTTTCAGCTTCATTATTGCCCCCTTTACACCATCGTCCAATCGTAAGTTCGCCCGTGAACAATTTTGGGATTTTGGATATTTTGCATGAGATTCATATCATAGGTACGACCATGAATTGATGCGCTGTTATAATCTCTTCCCCCATAATAGGGAACGTTCTTTTTTGAATTATCACTTGCGCTGCTCTTTGCAACCTGAGTAACACCTGCCGAAGCCGCATTTAATCCAATCAACATTACACTATCAACAGCTAACAAAAGGCCTTTTGCAGTATTAAGTTTCATTATTCCATCATAAGAACCTATAGATAAAAGAGCGAACCCAGCCGCATAAAACCCGCCACAAAATGATGCCGATAAACCACATCCGGATGCCATCAATGAAAACATAGTATATGCCCCAGAAACAAGAGCTCCGCAAAGAGGATTTACCGAACCAACAGCCCCCGCAACAAATGCCGCAATAACATCATTTTTACAATTTTCTTGTCCTGTTATCTTGCATGCCAAATATGTAGATACTGCATTTATGAGCCCTCCACCTAAAGCCATCAGTGCCGCAACTACGAGTTCTGACAGATTTCCATCTACATCCAAGCAGTTAACCGGATTGTTCTCGCAGTATGCATAGAGGTTGTAGCTGGGAATAGTTCCGTTGGCACCAAGAAGCGAGGCATCATCCGGAGAGATAAAGCGGCAGATTTCAGGATCGTAATATCTGCTATTAAGGTAATAGAAACCTGTCTCGCTGTCAAAGTAATATCCTCTGTAGCGGATCGGATTCAGGTTTGCGATGTGCGAAGGATCGGTAATTTCAGCGCCGGATGCATCCTTTACTGACAGCAGCTTACCATATGCATCGTAGTCGTATCTTGCGACTATGGTTCCGTTTTCTGCAATCAGGGCCATAACATCGCCCTGAATACTCTTTGCAAAGTAGTACTTAGTGCTTGTATTTCCTTCGTTAAGCACTAATCCTACAGGAAGGCTTTGCTCATCGTAGATGAATTCCAGGACTTTTCCGGAAAAGCTTTCTGCAAGAAGAACGCCTTCCTTTGTGTAGTACTTATGCTGGATGCCATTTACGGTTTTCTCAGTCCGGATACCATTGCAGTCATATACGTAAGATGCACTTCCTCCGCCTGCAAATGCTACAGCTGCAAGATTCTTTCCGTCCTGCCAGCTTAAAGTATTTCCTTTGTAGGAAAGAGGATTTCCATTCGCGTCGTATGTAAAGGAAAAAGTATCAAATGATGTCAGAACATCTTTCCAGGAGGTATTGTTGTAGTGGTAATAAACTGTTTCAATTACCGTTATGACTGGGATTTTGGATATTTTGCATAAGATTCATATCATAGGTACGACCATGAATTGATGCGCTATTATAAGCATTCTTCGGGCTTTTTTGATGCCTCTTGAAATCTGCTATAACAAACGAATTGACGGATGTTCCGCATAACGATAGTCCAGGCGATCGCAGACTCTGCGCTTTGTTGTCTGACCATCTTCTGTTTGTATTACTATATACCAGACCTCTATCTTTTCGAAAAAGGATTCGTCCGATGTCTTTACAAGCTCGGCGGTTGGATATGTTTTTCGAACCGCACGCAATGCTTTTCTGCTGTGCTTCTCCATAGAACCTTCCCCATAACAGCCGTTTTTCCATGTTTCATTGATGTCGCTCGCCTTCCCGATGATGACTCGCTCCATGATACATGAAACAATCACGACAACCATAACAGAAATACCGCTAATCATCTCAAGCATCCCTGTTGCTGGCCGGACAATCCATCCGATAATGAGAATAGCCATTAGAAGGACGGCGCAAACTATCGTCCCGAATATTTCCCCGTCTTTTACAAACAAACATACGGAATCCTCACCGAGAAGTCGTCCTCGATAAACAGGAAAAAATCTGGAATTCTTTGCAGAAACCATTCGCAGTCCAAGCCTTGACGACTTAGACGACTTAGGGCGATTTGGAATCAATCTGTCATCAAAGAAATAGAAATGACCGATAAAACCAATCCAACAAAAAATAATAATACTAACACATACTTTCATTAGTAAATCTTTCCCTTTCCGTATAAAACACTCATATGCGACCCAAAAGCTCCAAAACCAATCGCCAGCCCCAACTGTTTTAAGCTAACAGACCAATATATATTCTCCATTGCCGAAAGTGCTGCCTTAGCAGCCTTTTGTGCTGTTTTCCGAGCAAATCCTTTTGATGCAGATTTCAAAACATTTTGAGTATTCTCAACGGCCTTTTTTGCAACAGCATATTTTTCGCCTTTACGACGAATTCCATTTCCTCCAAAATACGATCCCACAATTGCAACAGCACTAGTTATTGTCGCCTTTTTTATATCAACAGGCCTTCCACTATAATAATCAGAAGCAACACTCCCCGTAAATGACACAGCGCCGTTTATAACAGCAATCAAATCGACAGGTAAACCAGATGCAGTCAATGCACCTGAAATTGCGCCAACCGCAAAGGCCGATAATCCATCCGCAAGTGTAAACTCCTCACCACACATTCGAGAAGAAACGTACGAAGATACGAGATTGATTGTTCCACCAATCACACTCCCTACAACGTAATTCCAAAATTCTCCGCTTTCATCGCTACGTGAAACCGGATTATTCTCACAGTAAGCATAGAGGTTGTAGCTGGGAATGGTTCCGTTGGCACCAAGAAGCGAGGCGTCATCCGGTGAAATAAAGCGGCAGGTTTCAGGATCGTAATA